>JAGLQR010000155.1 GCA_023136725.1 Candidatus Aminicenantota bacterium | reverse complement strand
TAAATGATAATTTGTTTTTCAGATCATTTGTCAGAGGAAAAAGCATTATGGTTTTTAACAGCATTGAGCCTTTGAAAGTTCTTGAAAAGGCAATCTATTTTGCAAAAAAAAACTTTACAATACTGGTAATTCTTCATAATGGTGATCTTATATACAATAAAAAGTATAAAGACTTCCTTCATTTAAAAAATGTAAAAGTTTTTGCTTTATCTGAGATGGTTAGGGATTATCTTATAGAAGAAGGGCTGAAAAAAACAAAACTAATGGCTCCTGTATTCTTTAATCATAAAAATATTGAACAAAATGATTCAAGGATTACTTTCATTGTACAGGGCAATGTGAATTTCAGCCGTAGAAATTACACCTCTCTGATAAAAGCAGTTGAGAAACTTGTAAAAGGAGATAAACTTGAAAACTTTTTAGTGAAGATATTGGGAAATTCTAATACCGCAGAAGGAAAGATTATTAAAGATGAAATTAATAACAAAAAGTTGGAGAAATATTTTTCTTTTTTTGATCAGAAACTTGATTATCAACAATTCTATAATGAAGTACAGATTAGTGATTATTTATTGGTTTTACAAGACACTACATCAATAGCGTATTCACCTTATTTTAAAATCAAGTGTTCTGCAGTCATTAATGTATCATTGGGATTTAATAAAATCATGATAATGCATAGAGAACAGTCTGAGATAAATAAACTTGAAAAAATGAGTATATTATATGAAGATGATAATCTCAGGGATGCTATGCTTTATGCTTTAAATATGCCCGGAGAGAAAAGAAAGAAGATGGAGTCATTATTAGTTGCAAGAAGAAAAATGCTGTTAAAAAAATCTGTTTCTAATGTAAATAAAGTGTTAAATCAATAATGAAACTTCTGAATTATAATCAGGTTTATTATTGTCTTTTATTCAAAAAACTGTCTTTCTGGACATGAAATCGGATTAAATGGATAAAACAAACTATTTCTAATGTCATTTAATCAATAATTATGAATGAATCAAAAGTCAGTGTAATAATTCCGACCTATTTAAGAACTATTTCTCTAAGTAAAGCAATAGAGAGTGTATTAAATCAGACTTTTCAGGAATTTGAGATCATTGTGGTCAATGATGGTTCCAATGAAACGGAAACAATTAATATTTTAAATAAATTTAGAGATGCACGAATAAAGCATTTCTGTAATTCAAGAAAAAAAGGGGCAAATGGAGCAAGGAATACAGGAATTTTAAATGCAAAAGGAAAATATATAGCAATGCTGGATGATGATGATATTTTCCTGCCAACGAAATTAGAGAAACAATATAATATTTTAGAAAACAATACGGATATTGGAGTTGTTATTACCCAGGCTGATGTAATCAATGAAGAAGACAAACTTGTAAGAACAATTGATGATGAATTCAGCCCGGAAGATATTTTTTATAATCTTATCTTTAATAATTCTGTTGTTCATTGTTCGGTAATGTTTAGAAAAGACATTGTTGTTGAAGCCGGATACTATGATGAGAATTTGAATCAAGCTCAGGATTATGATCTTTGGTGCAGGTTTATCAGAATTACAAAATTTTTCCAGATCAATGAGAAGTTGGTCCTATGGAGAGATCATCCTGTAAGCATTACAGGGAGTAAAAAAAGCTTTCAAAAATTAACATCAATATATCTGGCTATTGAAAATTTACTGCAATTCACAAAAATGGAGATCTCTCCTGTTACAATATCCAAATTGCAGGATAGGGTATATAAAAATATTTTCGAATTGAAAGAAACGATATCAATCTTTCACTTTGTTTATAAATTCATTATAAATGATAAGGATCTCAAGCTGAGGAACATCAGTTACAAAAACAGGCTTCTTAAAAAAGCAATGTTCAGGAAAATTGAAACATCACTATATTATTTTTTCATTAAGCAGCCAAAAAAACTATATATTGTATATTTCATTCTTCTGCCTTTTATAGCAAAGAAAGTTCTTATAAAAAAAATGATACAGCGGATGACATGGAAGATAAATCTGTTGTTTTACAAAGATAAAGAATCTTTGCTAGATGGAAAGAATTTCAAGTGAAACAAATATTATGAGTAATAAAAAGTACTTGCCGAAGATTTCAGTAATAATACCACTGTATAATCAGAAAGATTATATTTCCGAAGCAATAAACAGTGTACTTGAACAAACATATGAAAATATTGAAATTATTGTTATAAATGATGGTTCAACCGATGATCCGGGAATAGTATTAGAAAAATATAAAAATAAGATCACTGTAATCAATCAGGACAACGCAGGCCTTTCGAGTGCGAGAAATACAGGTATAAAGAATTCTACCGGTGTGTATTTACAGTTTCTTGATGCTGATGATATTCTGGTAGAAGAAAAAATAGAAAAACAAATTAGTTCTTTGCTCCAAAATAAAGAAGATTTGTCATATTGTAAAATTGAGGTACTTAATGATATTGATAATAGTATTTCATCCAGAATTACTTATGAATTTGATGATATCTTTTCTCATTATTATCTATTCTGGAAACCATATCCGACACCCATTCACTCTTTAATATTTAACAGGAAAATTTTTGATAAATACGGTTTGTTTGATGAAGATCTTAAGGCGAATGAGGATAGATTTTATTTAGCAAAATTATCTTATTCCGGTGTTAAGTTCAGATATATTCCTTTTGTTGGAGGGTATTACAGAAAACATTCTGAAAGCATGAATGCAGATCCTGAATTTATAATAACTTCTACTATTAAATTCTATTTGAAAATCAATAAAGTTGTAGGAGAAAAGTATATATTTGATAGTTTCGGATATTCAGGTTATCAGATGATGTGTGCAAATTGTACTTTTTACTATTTTATTCAGATCAGAAATGGAATAAAAGGGGAAATACTAAAAAACATTAAAAAAGTTTTAAGAGAAAATGGGATAATTTTTTTTGTTGAACCTCTGGATTCCAGGTTTAAAAAAAACAAATTCAGAAAAATGTTACTTGCCTGCTATTTTGAAAGATATACAAATATTTTCAGATCTTTTTTTAATTTATCAGGAAATTTCAACTTATTTCAAAGAAAAAAATGAAAATTGCATTTATTGTAGGAATATTTCCGAGCTTATCTGAAACTTTTATTTTGAACCAGATAACAGGACTAATGGAGCTGGGCCATGAGGTGGACATCTTTTCAGTTAAGAAATCTAACGAAAAAAAAAGGCATGGTATTATTAATAAATTCAACCTGATGGATAGGGTATATTTCTTCCCTGATATTCCGAAAAATAAATTACTTAGGATTATTAAAGGTAAGCTTTTGTTCTTATTGAATTTTTATAAAGATCCGAAAAAATTGTTGAAAAGTATTAATATTTTCAGAAGAGATAAGGATTTTGTTTCATTAAAAATACTCTATTATATTATTCCTTTCCTGAGGAAAAATTATGATATTATCCATTCACATTTCGGAAACAATGGTGAAATTGGTGTTTATTTAAGGAAAGGAGGATTTAATGGGAAACTGGTAACTTCTTTTTATGGATATGATCTTTCAACCTTCATTAATAATAATGGTGAAAGTGTTTATAAAAAGTTATTTTCCAGCGGAGAACTATTTCTACCAATCTGTAGTTATTTCAGGGATAAATTAATAAATTTATCTTGTGATCCACAGAAAATCCGCTTGCATCAGATAGGAATTGATCTTGATAAATACAAATTTCTTGAGAGAACACTAGAAGAGGGCGATATTGTAAATATTGTTACTGCCGGACGCCTGATTGAAAAAAAAGGGTATATTTACAGTATAAAAGCATTAAAAGATCTATCCTTTAAAAAAAAGAATTTCTTATATACGATAATCGGTGAAGGCCCTTTAAGTGGAATGCTAATCCAACTTGTTGATGATCTCGGTTTAAATCGATATGTAAAGTTTGCCGGAAATGTAAATCAGGATGAGCTTCTTGAATATTATAGAAGATCCCATATTTTTCTTCTCCCGAGTATTACAGCGGAAAATGGTGAAGAGGAGGGTACACCAACCGTCCTGCTTGAGGCTCAAGCTGTAGGTTTGCCTGTAGTTTCAACTTTCCATAGTGGTATTCCGGAAATAGTTATTCACAAAGAATCCGGATATCTCGCTGAAGAGAAAGATATAAAAGGGATATCGAAATATCTTGATGTTTTAATCGAAGATCAGGAATTGCGAAAAAAAATGGGGAAATCCGGTAGAAGTTTTATTGAAAAAAAATATAATATTATAAAATTGAATTCTAAGCTGGCTGGTTTTTATAAAGAGCTCTTAGAAGAAAAATAAGGCGGATCCAGTGATACTAAATAATTATACAAAAAAGAGAGTGCTTATAACAGGAGGCCTTGGAATGATCGGTAGCAGTATTGCAAGGAAGCTTGTAGAGCTTGGTGCTGTTGTAACGATCGCCGATGCGAAAATCAAAGGGTTTGGAGCAAATATTTTTAATATAAGGGAAATAAAAGATAAAGTAACAGTGTATGAGGCTGATATAAGAGACAAAAAAACAATGACTCCTCTGGTTGAATCATGTGATATCATTTTTAATCTTGCAGGGCAGGTAAGCCATAATGACAGTATTATTGATCCTTTCTATGATACTGAATTAAACTATTTAGGGCATATGAACATTCTTGAGATTGTGAAGAATGTTAATCGTAATATAAAATTGATATATTCAGGGACGAGGATGCAGTACGGAAGGGTAGAACGAATACCAGTGTCAGAAGATTATCCCCTAAGGCCTTTAAGTCCCTATGCATTAAATAAAACTGCTGCTGAAAACCTATATCTGTTTTATAACCGTCTTTATGGAATTCCTGTTGTTATTTTCAGAATAACTAACCCGTATGGACCGGGAGGACAGGTTAAACATAATAAGTATAATATGGTTAACTGGTTTACAAGGTTAGCTTTGGAAAAAAAGGAAATAACCATATATGGAAACGGCAGCCAGATTCGTGATTATATATATATCGAAGATTTGACAGATGCGCTTGTTATGGCCGGAATTGATCCTGAAAATGACGGGGAAGTATTTAACCTGGGTTCAGGTTCAGGTATAACATTCATGGAAATGGCTGAGACTATCGTATCTATTGCAGGTTCAGGATCTATCGTTCAGGTACCATGGCCGGATGATTATGTTAATATA
>JAGLQR010000154.1 GCA_023136725.1 Candidatus Aminicenantota bacterium | reverse complement strand
TATCAGTTTAAAAGCAGGAGTTGATGGATAAGGGATAAGGAATGGTGAATGCGCGAGAATGGAGAAGTGTGGAAAGTTTGATTTGAGATCGTATAAGATTTGAAATTCTTCAAAAAATTCTTTCCATGTTGATAAGTGATCTGAACTGATCCAATAATGATAATTGTCTATCCCGTGATTTTCAAATTTCTCTAACAATTTATAGATCAGGTCAAGCCCGGGTAAGGGTTTACCCAGACGAATGCTCCTGCTTTTAAGGAATGTGTCTGTGCCGGTCCATAATAGGGGATGAGAATTCCGGAAGAGGCTGGTATTAGATACAAGCTCTATTGCATCTGTATTAATTTCTCCATTTTTTTTAAAAAATGAGGTTATTGAACTTTGTATTCCCCATAAAGAAAGATTATTACTGATTATTTCTTTAAAGACAGAATCGGCATACCTGATATTCTGGAGAATATCGTCATCATTAATATTTATGACCCCGGAGATTTCTTTGTCTAAATGCAATTCTTTCAATCTCTCAGTGAAAGAAAATAATAATTGTTTAATGTTTTTGATAGGGAGTTCCCGGAATTTCCTTCCCTGCACTTTTGAACAGAAAATACAATTATTCCTGCAGCCTCTCGAAAAGTTCATTTCAAGTCCGTTCGACAATTCTTTTTTACCGGAAAATGAGAAATGAAAATTTAACTTTCCTAAATTGTCTATGGTATTTATCTCATTGTATTCTGAGAAAAGGATCAATCCCTGATTCTGGTAGAAAAATCCACTAAGTTTAAATAGATTTTTAAGGTTCCCGTTTTTTATTGAATTCAGTATCTTAGGAAATATAAATTCTCCTTCCCCACGGATGAAAAGATTTATTTCCGGAAGATGGAACATTGCACTTAGGGGATTTAAGGTTATAAACGGCCCTCCGGCCGCAATTATAATATCAGGATCTGCAGGCATAGATCTTAGAAATTCTTTAAACTCTGTGAAAATGTCCTCGAAAAGAGTGAATCCCCACAAATCAATGTCTTTGGAAAAATGAGTGCTTTTAGAAACAGGCATTGAAATGTTCTCAACAATTACATTGAATGAATTATCGGTAAGAGCTGATCCAAGAAAAAGCGGAGAAGCAGTAAGTCCTGTAGAATTCCACCTTTTGTCAGATCGGAGATAAGGGGTCGATAATTTTACTCTCTTTATTTCCCTTCTGAGATTAATTGACCTGATTTCAGATGAATTCCTGTTTTGTATTTTTTCTTCTGAGCCGTTAAGTGAAAAATTGAATGATCTTCCAAATGAAATCTCCTGATCACCTTTTAGATAATATGTATTGTATTTATGTTTTTTATTAAGATCAATCCTTAGAATATCTTCTCTATTTATATCTAATGAATGAGTCCTCCTAATATGGAGATAATGTTGAAGTGCTTCTTCACGGGAGAAATGTACAGGATCATATGTAATAATACTCCTATACTTGAATAACTCCTGATCTGATCCCATTTTTCCGTAAATTATACACTAACAATAGTTTTATACACATAGTCGGGATTAATGACTCACATTATATTCTTGACAGGTAGCGGAAACTCTGATAATATTCCAACGATTTTAATGTCATTTAAATTGAATATAAAGTTCAGTTTGAATTTTTAAGATCGGGTTAAATTTTGGTGGGGTATGTTTTGTTATGATCTGGTTAATAAAAGTGATCAGCAAAGTATAATAAATATTCAAATGAGAGGAAAACAAGAATGGTAACTTTGATCGGAAATTCTCTGAATTCAACAAATAAAAAAATTCTTGATAAGATGAATAAAATGGATTTCCTCTTTATAAAAAAGGAATCCCAGGCTCAGCTGAACAATGGTGCTGAATATATTGAATTGAATGCGGGTTCTCTTCTTGATAATGAACTTTTATTTCTTATTGAAGCAGTTAAAGTTATAGAAGATCTTGGAGGGAAAGTTCTTGTAAGAAGTAAGAACATTACTACCTTAAAAAGAATAGCTGAGATAGCACAGAATGAAATAATACTCGGAGATATTGAATTCGATAAGAAAAAGATCGATGATATTCTGGAGGTTTCCGGTAATGGAAGAGTAAAGATTGTTGCTTTGATAAAGGATAATGGAAAAGCACCATTGTCACCGGAAAAGTCCTTATTGATTGCTCAACATTTTGTTGATTATCTCCTTGATAAGGGTGTTAATCGTGATGACATTCTTCTTGATCCTATGATCTCATCACTGGAAGAGAATTGTGATAATGGCAAGAAATTTCTTGATACTCTTGAACTTTTTAAACTTGATTTTCCAAGGGTAAAAACCATTGCTCATCTTATAGATCTTTCTGAAGGATTACCAAAAAGGCAGTTAATATCTGCCCACTTTGTCTCCCTGGCCATTGAAAAGGGCTTAGATTATGTTTCTCTGAATACACTGGAAGAGACAATTCTCCAGTCTGTTATAACGACATTGTCAATTATAGGGAAAGACAAAAATATGCAGAGTTATATTAATTTCTGCCGCTCTTCACGTGAATCAAAGAAAGAATCCCAGAAAGATGAGTGAATACAAAATAAAAGAATTTCTCCTGAACAATAACAAAGATTTTAAAAAATTATTCGATCTCCATCAGAAATGTGAGAAAGAACTTGCAAATCTTAGTCAGAATAGTAATATTAGTGCAGAAGAAAGTATAAATATGAAGATCATAAAAAAGAAAAAACTTTCTTTAAAAGATTCAATGCAGAGGATGATTCTGGAACAAGGTAATAAAAAGCAACTATAAGATTCTGAATAGTTCGATGAGGTTAAGTTGAGGATAATTTATGAATAAAAAAAGAATTAGACGGGTCAGCCTTAGCAGATTGACAAGGTTTTCTTTTTTACCATCACTTTTCTCCCTTTTAAGCCTTTTTGCCGGATTTCTTGCGGTATTTCAAGTCTTTAAAGGTGATTTCGTTAAAGCTATATATTTAATTATGGCTAGTGCTGTTCTTGATGGTCTTGATGGAACAGTAGCAAGGTTGACAAAAACAGAATCTAATTTTGGTGTTCAGCTTGATTCACTGGTTGATGCAATGGCTTTTGGTGTATCAACTAGTTTTCTGATATATAAGTGGGGATTTACTCCGGAATTCCACCAATTTGGTAAAGTGATAGCTTTTATTTTTTTAAGTGCCGGTATAATAAGATTGGCAAGATTCAATGTCATAAAAGAAGCAGATGTTGTCCCTTCTGATATTTTTATCGGTTTGCCTATTCCTATAGGTGCGATCTCGATTGCATCAATCGTTCTATACTTCAAGGATCCTATAACATCGCCGCTTTGGGTAATGGTATTTTCATTATTTGTAATACTAATTTCTTTCCTTATGATCTCGAATGTAAAATACAAGACCCTCAAAAAGGTTAATTCCAAAGTCGGACTTAAGCTACTGTTTCTTTTTGCAATTACCATAGCACTTCTTATAATGTTTCCTGACAAAATACTTCCACTCATCTCTATTTTATATTGTACTTCACCTATTGTTTTTTTGATCTTAAAACTGATAAGAAAAAGGACAAAAAAGATCAGTTTAAAATTGAAGCAGGGCTCTGAAACGGAAAAATAATTTGGGAAACTCTGAAGGGAATCTTCTTTCACAAATCAAACCCTTTAAAAGCAGACTTATCATTGCCCTATTTTTCATGTTTATGGTATCTATATTTGTTGGTATGTTAGCACTCGTTATCTGGCCTGTCATAAATGAGATCTCAGTTCAGAATAGTGGAGAATTGTCCGGAAAGGGCAAAATGATAAGAGAATTCATTCTGAAAATTGTCGGTAGTGAAAGTGGTGACCTCAGGATAATTCTTCCACAATTACTACTATTAACTTTCTTTGGAAATGCATTGTTCAGTTTCCTATCCTCTTATTATATGAAAACTCTCGGTCTGAAGGTCGTAAAGAATATTCGTGATCAGCTTTACAGATCACTTATCTACAAGTCGATAGATTTCCTGTCTAAGTCCCGTACCGGAGATCTTGTCTCAAGGATTTCAAATGATATAGATAAAATCAGATTTGCAGTATCCGAGACAATCACTATATATATCAAGGAATCTCTGACACTTATGATTCTTCTTGCGATTGTATTCTATCTGGACTGGCAAATGGCGATGATGTCACTAATAATTACACCTGTGGCTGCTATTGTTCTTAAATTGTTTGGAAGAAAGGTTCATAAAAAAGTGATTCAATCTCAGGAAACGATCGGTGAACTTTCCTCGTTTCTAACTGAAACTGTTTCTGGCAATAAAATTGTCAAAGCATATAATATGGAGTCCAGTGAGATAAAAAAATTCTCAAATATAAATGAAAAACATTACAGGATAAATGCCAGAATATCTTTCCTTTCATCACTCCCTTCACCCCTGATGAATATGATGGGGGGAATTGTTGCCTCAGTGATCTTCTCAATAGGGATGCACAGAATTTCAGACGGTACAATTGATGCCGGGCAGTTTATCTCATTTCTAGCCTCACTTTTTATGATGTATGATCCATTGAAAAGATTGTCAAAAGCTCATATAGACTTCAATCAGGGAAAGGCAGGGTATGAAAGGGTTATGGCGGTTATCAAAGATGTGAACCCTATTAAGGACATTGAGAAACCTATAGAGCTAGGTCGTGTGGATGGGAAAGTAGAATTCAAAAATGTATCTTTCTCATATGAAGAGGAAATACCGGTAATAAAAAATATGAGTTTCACCGTAAATCCTGATGAGATGGTAGCAATTGTTGGTAAAAGTGGTTCAGGCAAAACAACTATGATGAATCTTCTTCTGAGGTTTTACGAAAATTCCGAGGGAGAGATTCTGATTGACGGGAATGATATAAAAAAAGTGTCAATGAGTTCTCTTCGGAAAAACATAGGCCTTGTTACTCAGGATGTTTTCCTGTTCAATGATACTATCAGAAATAATATTGCATACGGTATTAATGATTTTACAGAAGATCAATTTAAAAAAGTTTCTCAGATATCAAGATCATCTGAATTTATTGAAAAACTTCCGGGAAAATACGAAACAATTGTCGGAGAGAGGGGAGTCCTTCTTTCCAATGGACAAAGACAGCGGATATCTATTGCCCGTGCAATACTGAAAGATCCCTCAATACTGATCTTTGATGAAGCTACCGCTTC
>JAGLQR010000153.1 GCA_023136725.1 Candidatus Aminicenantota bacterium | reverse complement strand
CAATAATTATCCTGTGGACACTACTTCTAATTTTGAACAAAATTTTTTATAAACCTGTAGGCCGGATAATTAATGAAAGAGAAAAAAAGTCTGAAACTGAAAATTCTGAAATTTCAAGTATGAAAATTGACATAGAAGATAGAACGGCAAAAATTGAATCTGTTTTGAAAAAGGCCAGGAAGGATTCAATAGGGATCTCCGAGGAAATAATTAAGAAAGGTGAATCTGCCAGAGAGGAACTTCTCAGCACGACCAGGCAAAAGACGACAGATGATTTCAGGGAAAGAATGGTTTCACTTGATCGTGAGATAATTGAAGCTGAGGGTAATTTGAAAAGTGAGATCAAAAATTTCAGTAAGAAAATAGAAGGGATTTTTACATGAGACAAAAAAGATCCGCAGCAATTTTTTTTATATTGGTTTTTGTAATGTCTCTGACCCTTGCTGCTTCGGAAGGTGGAGAGCACCATTTTGACTGGGCAGGATTTTTCGGCAAACTCCTTAATTCTTCGATTCTGATTGGTGCGATCATATATTTTTTAAGAAAGCCGATAATTGAAATGCTTTCCCGGAAAAGTGTTGAGATAAGAGATGACATAGTGGTTAGAGAGTCGGAATTGAAGGAGCATAAAGAATCACTTTCAGGAATACAGACCAGGCTTGATATGATTGAGAGTGAGGTCGGGGAGATGCTTTCTAAGGCAAGAAAGAGCGGAGAGATTGAAGCTGAGAGGATAAAGGAGTTGGCAAAACTTGAATCAGAAAGAATAATCAGGAATAACAGTGCAGAGATAGATGCAAGAATTGAATCTTCCATTACCGAGCTCAAAAGGAAGATCGCAGATATGACTATTGACGAATTCAGAAATAATTACAGGTCGATATTAAATATGGATATTCATAAGAAAATTATTGATAAAAACATTGAGATAAGCGGAGATATTATTGAAAAAGGTTAGTCTGGCAAAAAAATATACAAAAGCTCTTGCTGAATCTATAAAGAATGATGAAGAATATAAAAAGATAAGAGCGGAACTTGAGCAATTTCTTGATTTCCTGTCAAGTGATCAGAAACTTCAGGCCGGACTTGAAACAATGTTGTTCGGGTTTACCCAGAAGCTTGAGATCCTTAGCATATACAGAAGTGAAACAGGGATCAGTGAAAAAACTTTTAATTTTTTAAGGATCCTGATCGAGAACAACAGAATGTCATACCTCGAAAGTATGGTGGAAATATTTGAAGACCAGTGGTTTGAAAGCAGGGACATCGAAAAATTTGTTTTAATTTCTGCAGTAGAGCTTGATCAGGACCAGGAAAATAGACTTAAAGAGCGATTGAAGAAAGTGCTCAACAAAGATGTGGTTTTTGAAAAAGAGATCGATTCTTCTTTGCTTGCCGGTATTAAATTAATGAAAGGATCGATCTATTATGATTTTTCGATCGAAGGTAATCTGAAAAAACTTAGAGAATCGCTTGTGAGCGATGAAATGATTTAGGAGAGGCAGATGCAAATAAATGTAGAAGAAATCAGTGAACTGATAAAACAGAAGATCGAAGGTTTTAAACTTGATTTTGATAAGGATGAAACCGGAATAGTGATCTCAATAGGTGACGGAATTGCACAGGTCTATGGCCTTGAGAATGCGATGTATAATGAACTTATTGAATTTCCGAACAATATCTTCGGTATTGCATTGAATCTTGAAGAGGATAATGTAGGTGCCATCATTCTCGGTGAGGGACACCTTATTAAAGAAGGGGACTTGGTAAGACGGACAAAGAGGATTATATCTGTACCGGCTGGTGAAGCACTTGTAGGAAGAGTTGTAAATCCGCTTGGTGAACCTCTGGATGATAAAGGGCCTATCGATACAAAGGTATTTATGCCGATCGAAGCAATTGCACCGGGAATTATTGACAGAACTCCGGTTAAAGAACCCCTTCAGACCGGTATTAAGGCTATCGATGCAATGATCCCTATAGGAAGGGGACAACGTGAATTGATAATTGGTGATCGTCAGACAGGTAAAACTGCGATCGCAATAGATACAATAATAAACCAGAAAGGGCAGGATGTTATTTGTGTATATGTTGCAATAGGACAAAAGCAATCAACTATTGCCCAGGTTATAAAAAAACTTGAGGATACAGGTGCAATGGAATATTCCATAGTTGTTGTTGCCAGTTCCTCAAACCCTGCTGCACTGCAGTATATAGCTCCATTTGCAGGATGTGCAATGGGTGAATATTTTATGAATAAAGGCAAACATGCATTATTGATCTATGATGACCTTTCAAAGCATGCAGTGGCGTACAGAGAAATATCACTTCTTCTCAGACGTCCTCCGGGGAGGGAAGCTTATCCTGGAGATGTTTTCTATCTTCATTCAAGACTACTTGAGAGAGCTTCAAAACTGAGTGAAGAAAAAGGTGGAGGGTCTCTGACAGCACTTCCGATGATCGAAACCCAGGCTTCCGATGTTTCCGGATATATTCCTACAAATGTTATCTCTATTACGGATGGCCAGATATATCTTTTACCTGATCTTTTTAATGCAGGCCAGAGGCCGGCGATCGATGTGGGTATATCTGTTTCAAGGGTCGGAGGCAATGCTCAGATAAAAGCAATGAAGCAGGTTGCCGGTTCACTTAAAATGGATCTAGCACAATACAGGGAACTTGCAGCATTCACACAATTCGGATCTGATCTTGACAAAGTTACTATTGCTCAGCTCGAGAGAGGTAAAAGGCTTTCGGAATTGTTGAAGCAGGATGAAGGTGTGCCTCTTTCCGTTGAAAAACAGATCGTTATTATATTTGCAGGTACAAAAGGGTATCTCGATGAATTTCCGGTATCAGCGATCTCTGATTTTGAGGAAAAATTACTTACATATGTCGAAAAAGGGAATCCCGGGATATACAGAAAGATAAGAGAAGAAAAAAAGATATCTGAAGAACTTGAAGCAGAGATGCATGAGGTACTAAAAGATTTCGTTGAAGAGTTCAGGAGCTCACTGGAAAAATAATGTCTGGCAACCTGATTGATCTTAGAAGAAGGATAACCACGGTAAAAAATACCCAGAAGATCACAAAAGCAATGAAAACTGTTTCCGCGGTGAAATTGAGAAAAAGTGTAATGGAAATAAATCGCTCACGGCCAATACTTGATAAACTTGAATATCTTATAAGCCAGGTAAATAAATCTGCTGAATTCCGTAAAAGTCCGCTTATGAAAAAAAGAGAAGATGGAGAAACAATTATTGTTGCAATCTCTGCCGATAAAGGATTATGCGGATCATTCAACTCAAATCTTGCAAAGGAAGCGGAACTCTATTATCAGAAGGTGATCGAAGAGGGTGGGAATCCTTCTTTTATAACTGTTGGTAAGAAAGTAAACAATTTCCTAACCAGGAAAGATCTGAAGATAAGGAAAAACTTCCCTGACTTCATGATAAAATTAAAATTTGCAGATTCAAAAAAACTTACAGAATATTTAAAAGAAATCTTTCTTGAAGAGGAGATAAAGGAGATAAAATTTGTTTTTACTGCCTTCAGATCTTCTTCAAAACAGGAAATAGCAGACAGATCTCTTTTTCCGATCATCCTCGATCTTTCCGGGGAAGAGGAAAAGGAAGAAGTGGAATATATTTTTGAGCCGGAACCAGAGGAGATACTGGATCTTCTCATACCGAGATTTATAAATTCAATTGTTTTTCATACAATGCTTGAATCATCGGCTTCGGAACATGCTGCCAGAATGGTTGCCATGGAACTTGCTACCCAGAATGCTAGTGAAATGATTCATGGTCTTACTTTGACTATGAATAAGCTGAGGCAGGCTTCAATAACAAATGAACTGCTTGAGATAATTACTGCAACCGAAGCGTTGACTAATTAGGAGAATTAATAATGAGTGAAAAGAAAAAAGATAATGTCATATCCGGAAAGGTGATTGAGATCATAGGTCCCGTTGTGGATGTTGAATTTGCTGAAGGGTACCTCCCTCCGATCCATAATGCATTAAATATTGTATCCGATGGTTATGACGTTGCGGAACCTATAAATATTATTACTGAAATTCAATTCCATCTTGGTGAGAACAGGGTAAGAACGATTTCAATGCATGCTACTGACGGACTTGTAAGGGGGATGAAGGCAATTGATACCGGAAGTCCGATAACAGTTCCTGTAGGCAGAGAAGTGTTAGGGCGTGTTCTTAATGTGACAGGTGATCCTGTCGATGAGAAGGGTGAAGTTAAAACTGAAAAAAGATATCCCATACATAGAGAGCCCCCTTCACTTGAGGAACAGGATACAACACTTGAAATGTTTGAAACGGGAATTAAAGTCATAGACCTGCTTGAACCATATCTGAAGGGTGGAAAGATCGGATTGTTCGGTGGTGCGGGAGTAGGTAAGACCGTCCTGATCATGGAGATGATCAACAATGTTGCGAAGAAACATGGTGGCCTCTCTGTTTTTTCAGGAGTTGGAGAAAGGACAAGAGAGGGGAATGATCTCTATCTGGAAATGAATGAATCAGGGGTTATTGATAAAACAGCATTAATATACGGACAGATGACAGAACCTCCGGGAGCAAGACTTAGAGTTGCGCTGACCGGATTAACAGTTGCTGAATATTTCAGGGATGAGGAAGGGCTTGATATACTTTTGTTCATTGATAATATATTCAGATTTACTCAGGCTGGTTCAGAAGTTTCGGCTACTCTCGGCAGGATGCCTTCAGCTGTCGGATATCAGCCCAACCTTGCATCTGAAATGGGTGAAATGCAGGAGAGGATAACTTCAACAAATAAAGGATCGATCACATCTATTCAGGCTATTTATGTTCCTGCTGATGACTATACAGATCCGGCACCTGCTACAACCTTTGCTCATCTTGATGCAACAACTAATCTCTCAAGGGCACTGACCGAGATCGGGATTTATCCCGCTGTTGATCCTCTTGAGTCATATTCAAGGATACTTGATCCCAAAATAATAGGTGATGAACACTACAGAGTTGCAAGACGTGTAAAAGAGATCCTGCAGAGGTATAAAGATCTTCAGGATATTATTGCTATCCTTGGTATGGAAGAACTTTCCGATGAAGATAAAGTGATCGTAAACCGCGCCAGAAAGATACAGAAATTCCTTTCCCAACCCTTCTTTGTTGCCGAGGAATTCACGA
>JAGLQR010000152.1 GCA_023136725.1 Candidatus Aminicenantota bacterium | reverse complement strand
TATAATAAGATCCTTAAGAACTGGAAAGATCAGACAGACAAAAAGATCACACAATTGAACAGAATCTTCCCTATAATATGGAATGAGATCGCTTCTATCAGCAACCAGAAGAAAAAGAAGAGTTCTGAAAAGATATATCAGGATGCACAATTTAATTTCAAGATGGTCAAGTTTGGAAATTCGATCCACAATATTTCGTTTGCAAACAAACTTCTGGACCAGTCATATAATATGCTGTTAAAAAGTCTTGGGAAAAAGAAAATGCAGATTGCGATCCCGAAATTTGATAAGGAAACGAACATAGTTCCCGGGGAATGTTCTAATTGCCATTCAGGAATTGAATTGAGAACTGCTAAGATTTACGGATGGGATTTCCCTCACTACAAACATTTGGTCGGGGAGGAATTGACATGCAGAAAATGTCATTCCAATAAAGCAGTCCATGGACAATTGATAATTAAAAAGAGTGATTGTATGGCTTGTCATCATAAAAAAGAGAGCAAAAAAGAGTGCATTGACTGCCATTCAATACAAAAGAATATTTATGAAGGCAAGATCGAGCATCTTACACTCAATATTCCAAATGTTATGGTTAATGATGTAGAATGCTCCGACTGTCATATATCCGGAGATGATGAAGTAATAAGGCCAACTAAGGAAAAATGTTCTGATTGCCATGAAGAGGATTATGAAGAAATGTATGTTGAGTGGATAAATACTACAATGGAACTGATGGGAAAACTGAAAACAAAAATTGAAAAAGAAGATCTGGGAAGTGAAAACAGGCTTTTCGAGCTCTACAAATTATTGAAAAAGGATGGGAGTAAAGGGATTCACAATCCGGAACTTTATGAAAAACTGATTACAGACCTGATACATTGATTTTTTGTTAAGTTAAAGAATTTGACTTTTCTATTTTGTTATGGTGATATCCCTATGCGCTATGAACAAAGCAATAAGAAAATTTTTCAGATTAAATAAAGCTATAATAATGATTGTATTGATCGCTTTGATAAATCTGGGGGGAGTTTTTGTCTTTCTGAATATTTCAAAACGATCCAATATTAAATTTATGACGGAAAACATTCTATCCAGGGTCGAAAAGAATTTTGAGGATTATGAAAATAACCTGACCAAAACTCTTGAATCATCAATAGATGTTCTGGTAAAAAATGAAAAGTTAGCAGAGATTTTTTTAACCAGGGACAGAGATGCTCTATATAATTATTCAAAGGAGTTATTTGTTCATATAAAAAACAAAAATTACTTTACCCACTGGTATTTCCTTAATACAGAAAAAGAGGGCACATGCTTTCTCAGAATGCATAATAAAGGATTATACGGTGATAAGATCACCAGATATACTTACAAGAGGTCCATTGAATCTAAAAAACTCTATTCCGGTAAAGAGCTGGGGAAAACCGCTTTTGCTATCCGGGCTGTTCATCCCTGGTATTACAAGGGCGTCCTTATCGGATATTTAGAGCTTGGCATTGAAATAGAATCATTCTTTAAGAACCTTAAAAGAATTTTTGAAGCAGAACTGGGATTGATAATTGAAAAGTCCTACCTGGACAGGTCTAAATGGCACTCTGTCAGAAATGAGAAAAATTTGAGAGATAATTGGGATGATCACAAGAAATATCTGTTGATCGACAAGACCACCGAAAATGAAGCGCTGATTAATTTGTCAGAAATCTCTGAAAACATCCCTTCAGAAAAAAAAATTCTCTCAATCAGCAAAAAAAACGGAACTCATTTAATGCGGGGGATACTGCCATTGTATGATGCCTCAGGCAAAAAAGTAGGGATCATCTATTTTCTTAAAGATGTGTCAGATGTGTTCCGAAAATTATCTGATCAAGCATCAATTTTGATGATCATAATATTCTTTTTTTTAACTATCCTTACATTTTTTATGATCTACTTTCATAAACACGCAGAAGGTCAATTGAGGAAATACAGGGAAAACCTGGAAGAGATGATTGAGGAGAGAACCAGGGAGGTGAAGCTGGAATTTAATGCCCGGCTGGAAGCTGAAGAAAACCAGCTAAAAGCAGTAAAACTCACAGAGAAAAGTTCAAAAATGGCTTCCCTTGGAGTCATGGCTGCAGGTATTGCCCATGAGATCAATCAGCCTTTAAATGCCATTAAGGTCTCAGCCGACAGCGCCATCTACAAAAGTGAAAATGAGATTGAGAAACTTGATGAAAATTACTTAAAAAAACTAAAAAGTATTTCGGAAGGTGTTAACCGGATAACGGAAATAATAAGTAACATGCGAAATTTCTGGATACTTCCCGAAGATAATGAAAGCAGCAGTGTTGATATTAATATAGCTGTTGAAGATGCTGTGAACCTTGTAAGATCTCAATTTAAAAGCCATGATATAAAATTTCATCATAAAAAATCTATGCAACCTGTGAAAATAAGATGCGCACAGGCACATTTAGAGCAGATCGTGGTCAATCTCCTTACAAATGCGATCAATTCCATAAGATCAGCTAATAAAGAAGAAAAGTTTATAAATATTGAAACAGGAGAAAACAGGGAAACAGCAATCATAAGGGTGATTGATAACGGCATAGGACTTCCTGATATAACTATTGATGAATTAATTGATCCATTCTATTCGACAGGCAGGAGCAGGGAAGGGACAGGCCTCGGACTTGCAATTATCAGTCACTATGTTAAAAAATATAAGGGAATTCTAAAAGCTGAGAACAATGAATATGGTGGTGCAACTTTTTTTATAGAATTCCCCGGGATAAATATCTAGAATGAGAATATTACTTGTAGATGATGAAGAACTGAGCAGAAATTCGATCTATGATTTTTTGAGAGGTCAACTCGCTCTTGATGTTCACGAATTTGATAATGTCGCTTCTGCGCTAACAGCTTATTCTGAAAAATCTTTCGATATAATAATCTCAGACCTTAAAATGCCCGGGATAGACGGCTTGGAATTTCTTGATAAGATCAAGCAGATGGACGGTGGAGAAATGACTGATTTCATATTAATTACCGGGTATGGCAATATGGACTCCGCTATAAAAGCTCTCCGTTCCGGAGCATTCGACTACCTTCAAAAACCTTTGAATATAGATGAGCTTAGTGAAGTGATTAAGAGAAGTATGGATCATCTGTCCCTCCTTCGCGAGAACAAAGAGTTCAGAACAAATCTTAACAGGATAGTAAGAACCGAAAAGATAAAATATAAAGAGAAATGTCAGGAGATTCACAATACATATGTGGAATTGGCCGGATATGGTGAAATAGGGATTTTCTCAGCTCACATGAATAAGATCAGAGAGCAATGTGAGATCCTTTATAAGAATAGAGATATCCCGGTTTTGATAGATGGTGAGACAGGGTCAGGCAAAGAGATCGTCGCAAGAATGATCCATACGGGTAATGTGGAGAACAGAACACCCTTCATCCCTTTAAACTGCTCTGCTATTCCCCACTCCTTGTTTGAATCGGAACTTTTTGGTTATGAGGCCGGAGCTTTTACTGATTCAAAGAAAACAGGGAATATAGGGAAATTCGAACTTGCAAATGAAGGAACACTTTTTCTTGATGAGATCGGAGATCTCCCGGAAACCCTTCAGGCAAAACTTCTTCGTGTGATCGAGGAAAAAGAATTTTTTAAGCTTGGAGGAATAAAAAAAGTCAGAGTAGATATCAGAGTAATATGTGCAACAAATAAAGACCTGAAAAAAATGGTAAAGGAAGGGAAGTTCAGGAACGATCTTTACTTCAGATTGAACACTGCAAACATAAGTCTCCTCCCCCTTATAAAAAGGAAAGATGAGATCCTCCCGCTTGCAGAAATGTTCATGAAAAAATTCAGTAGAACAAAGAATAAAAATTTCAACTCATTCACCTCTGGTGCAGAAAAGATTTTGGAGGAATACCCGTGGCCCGGGAATATCCGGGAACTTAATAATGTAGTCGAGAGAATAGTACTTCTTAATGATGAGGAAAAGATAAGCGAGGAGCATCTGGGATTCCTTGATGATATAATATCTCCATCTGATTGTTACAAACTTCTTGATCTGGAGAACATGAAATTGCCCGAAGACAAGCTCGACATCAAAAAACTGGAGAAAGAGATCGTAATGAAAGCTATGGAAAAATTTGATGGAAATAAATCGAAAGTAGCGGAATATCTGGGACTTACCAGGAGTGCATTAAGAAGCAAGTTGTAATGGCTAACTTAAATCCGAAAACAAACAATTAGATTATCATCTAACATTTAGTTAAAAATGTACTATTGACAATTGTTTGTATATAAATTATAAAATAGTTCAGTTTAAATATTAGTTAAAGGAGAAAAGATGAAAAAAACTTTATTGATCTTAGTTGCAATTTTGTTCCTGTTCTCGATGATGACATCAGCAGATTACATCGGTTCAAAAAAATGTAAGATGTGTCATAAAGGTGAAAAAAAGGGTAATGTATTTGAAAAATGGATGGAAAGAAGTCACTCAAAGGCTTTTGAATCACTGAAAAAAGAAGGAAAAGAGAAAGATCCGGCATGTCTTGAATGCCATACAACTGCATTTAACAAGGGCGGATACAAAATTGATGATCCGAATAATGTAAAATTTGAGGGCGTAGGCTGTGAATCCTGTCATGGCCCGGGATCAGATTACAAGAAAATGAGCATTATGAAGGACAAGGCAAAATCAATAGCTGCAGGACTCATTGTTCCTGATGAAAAGCTCTGTGTGACATGTCATGATCCTAAGAAAAGTGATACAGCAAAACCTTTTAACAAAGAAGAATATTTTAAAAAGATAAACCACGTTTACAGAAAGTAAAAAGGGCAATTAAATGAGATCAAAATACTCTTTACCGGTTATTTTATTAACTATTATATTTTTAATTTTTTCTATATCCTGCGGAAAGAAAAATGAAGTCCGCTCTTTCAAGGAAGAGATAACGGAAAAGAAGCCTGCAATGGAATCCCATGGCCATGGAATGAATGTCCCCGGTGCTACTGAAACTAACATCAAATGGGATGCTCCGGAAGGCTGGACAAGTATAAAAACGGAATCCAAACTCAGATTGGCTACCTACTCTGTCAAAGAGGGAGACAAAGAAGCGATATGCACTATAATTCCACTCTCAGGTGATGCAGGCGGAATGAAAGCTAATGTTCAAATGTGGCTGGCAAGTATTGCGGATAGAGAACTTTCTGAAAGTGAAGTGGACAATTTTATTTCAAAACAGAGGAAATTTAAAACAAGAA
>JAGLQR010000151.1 GCA_023136725.1 Candidatus Aminicenantota bacterium | reverse complement strand
GAAGCCGGAGCAAGCCTTATAAAAGCAGACTTTACCGATACCGATGACAAATTGATAAAACTGGAGATTCAGGATAACGGAAAAGGTATACAGGATACAGACCTGGATAAAGTCTGGTATCCTTTCTATACATCCAAACCGAAAGGTACGGGAATGGGCCTTGCTATAGTTAAAAAGATTGTAAATTTCCTGAATGGGGAAATAAATATCATCAAATCTGACAATAAAGGTACAATATTCCAGTTAACATTTTATTCCTCACTCGAAGAAATTTGAAGATAGTGTATGTTCTCTCGGAACACTCGCGATATCCCTATATATCAGTACAATCCCATAGTGACAAACACTGAAAAAAGGCAAGGTATATAGGCTATCTGGAAAACTCGCATGCCTGAAATAGCCTATATTCCTGAAGAATTAACGCCAGCCACTTGACTTTTTTTTTTCGGTATGATAACCATATAACCAGGTGGTGATAATGAACAAGAAGGAAGTTTCTGAAATAATTTACAAAAAGCTGGACGTAAAAAGATTTGAAGCATACCACTTTATCGATCTCCTTATCGAAGTAATAGTCGAAAGTCTGAGTAAGGGGAAGAAGGTAGTTATTTCTAATTTCGGGACTTTTAAGATCATTCAGAGAGAAAAAAAGAGGGTTATTAATCCTAATAATAAAAAAGCAATGATCATCCCTGCAAAAAAAATAGTTAAGTTTATACCATCAAAGAACTTAAAAAGAATAATTAAATAAAATTATCTATTAAGGACAGAGGAGTAATCACAGATACAGGGTCGTCTGAACGCCTGTTTTTTTAGTAACATTTAACAGCTCCCGGATTGTATTATTGATTTAAAAATGGGCGAAGACTTGAAATATAAACAACAGAGTATTTCCTTTCGGGTTTTATCTCTGAAAAATCCGAAAGCGATGCATAAATTCCTTCGAAAAAAATGGAATCGATCAGGTTTTTTCTCACTATCATCATCAGAGTTGATCCATTTTGATTTCACTAAGAAAGAACTGAAAATGTTCAGGGAAGAATACAATACCGCCGCCGACAGAGAAAGACAAATGGCAAAAAAGAACGGAATAGAGATAATTTTCAGCGATAGTGAATATTTCCCTCCCCTGCTTAAAGAGATATATAACCCACCGGATTTCATTTATGTGAAGGGAGACAGAGAAGTATTGAAGAATAGAATGCTTGCCGTTGTTGGGTCGAGAAAAGGATCTGATTACGGCAGGAAAGCTCTTTCAAATATTATTCCGGATATATCAGGGGAGAATATCACAATTGTTTCAGGAATGGCTTACGGCATAGACTCGATGTCACATCGCGAATCGATAGGATGCGGGGGGAAAACCATAGGAGTTAATGCTGCCGGGCTTTTACATATTTACCCATCCGGGAATTCATCCCTTATCAGAAATATTCTTGCAAATGGATGTGTCGTCTCTGAATTTCCTCTTGAAATGGAGCCGAGGCCACACCTTTTCCCGATCCGGAACAGAATTATTGCAGGAATGTCCCAAGCTATTCTTGTGGTGGAGGCTGAAATGAAGAGCGGATCTTTGATAACCGCAAGACTTGGACTCGAGCAGGACAGAGACATCTTTTCAATTCCCGGGAAAATAGATTCTCCTCTCTGCACAGGAACAAACTATCTTATTCAGCAGGGGGCAAAGCTTATCACATCTTCACAGGATATATTGATTGAATACGGTATTGAAATAAGGAAAGAAAAAAAAATTATCCCTGCGAATCTTTCACCGGTGGAAAAGAAAATACTTGACTTGATGAGTGGAAATGAGGTAAATAGTATAAACTATTTTGTAGAGAACATTGAAATTTCAGTGTCTCAGACTATTTCGGTCCTGATGGGGTTGGTTTTAAAGAACATGATAACCGAAGAAGATGGAGGTTTTAAAAGGATAATATGAAAAACAAAATACTGATCATTGTTGAATCACCGGCAAAATCCAACACTATTTCCAAATATCTTGATTCAGGCTATATCGTAAGTTCATCCATGGGGCATATCAGAGACCTCAATCCGAAGATCCTAAGTATCGATGTTGAAAACAACTTTAAACCTTATTATGAAGAATTAAAGGATAAAAAAGCGATTATTAACGACCTGAAAAAATTATCACGAAAAAGTGACAAGATCTATCTTGCTCCCGATCCCGACAGAGAAGGGGAGGCAATAGCTTTTCATTTGAAGGAGATCCTCAAGTCAACCAATAAGAATATCTTCAGGATATATTTTAATGAGATCACCAGAAACGCCATCAACAAAGCTGTAGAGAACCCTGTGGCAATTGACATGGACAAGGTAAACTCTCAACAGATGAGAAGGTTGTTAGACAGGCTCGCCGGGTATAAGATCAGTCCCGTCCTCCAGAGGAAGATCGGCGGCAGATTGTCAGCCGGACGTGTACAATCCATTGCACTAAAATTAATTGTTGAAAGGGAGAAAGAGATATCAGAATTTGTTCCTGAGGAGTTCTGGACAGTAACGGCCCTGCTCGAAGGGTCAAGATCTCCACAATTTCAGTCAAAACTGGAAAAACTTAAATCAAAGAAATTTGTAATAAAGAATGAATCTGAGAAAGACAAAGTACTTAAGGATCTCGATAAAAGTGACTATCTTCTGTCCAAGGTCAGGAAGAGAGTAAAAAAAAGGAGGCCGTCACCTCCATTCATCACATCCAGCCTTCAGCAGGAAGCATATCGGAAATATGGTTTCCCGGTTAAAATGACAATGAAGGTCGCACAGGAACTATATGAGGGGATCAAGATCAAGGGTGGTGAACCTACAGGGCTGATCACATACATGAGAACTGATTCCTTCAGGATATCTGCAGATGCCTCAAAAGCAGCAGGCAATTTTATTAAGAAAAAATTCGGCAAAGAATTTCTGCCCGAAAAACTAAATGTTTACGGAACAAAAAAAAAGATACAGGATGCGCATGAAGCGATAAGACCGACAACCCCGCTTTATCCTCCTGATGAGATAAAATCATTCCTCAGTGAACGTCAACTCAAGATATACAGAATTATATGGGACAGGTTCATTGCATCCCAGATGAAAGATGCAGAAATAAGGGAAACAAAATTCGAAATTACGAATGGAGACTATACATTCCTGTCTAAAGGTGAGGTAATTAAATTCAAAGGATTCATGGAGCTTACCGATCCGAACGACAAAATAATCATACTGCCTGATCTTGATGAAGGAGAAAAACTTAAACTGCAAAAACTGGATCACAAACAAAATTTCACAAAACCCCCTGCCAGATATACCGAAGCATCCCTCGTAAAGATTCTTGAAGACAAGGGGATAGGGCGCCCATCCACATACGCTTCAATAATTGATACTCTTGGAAAGAGAGATTACGTCTATCGGGAAGAGAAGAAATTTATTCCTTCATTCCTTGGTAATAAGGTCGCTGATTACCTTGAAAATAATTTCAGGGATCTCATGAATTATAATTTTACTGCCGAGCTTGAAGAGAAGCTTGATAAAGTTTCCGAAGGGAAACTTGACTGGGTTGAGAGTATAAGTGATTACTATTCAAAACTTGAGAAAGATCTCGGAAAAGTAAACAAAGAGGAGAAGGAGACATTATATACAGGGAAAAATTGTCCGGATTGCGGAGGCAAACTTGTCAGAAAATATTCTGTAAGGACAAGAGGATGGTTTATCGGATGCTCCGAATATCCTAAATGCAAATATACGGAAAGGATCGTAAATGGAGATCCATCTATAAAGAAAGATGAGATCCTTGAAAGGACCTGCCCGAAAGATAATTGCGGTAAACCACTTGTCAAAAGATATTCCCCCAAAACAAAAAGTTACTTCATTGGATGTACAGGATACCCTGATTGTGATTTTATTGAATCGGTTAAGGAAGATCTCGGAAGTTGCCCCCAATGCGAAAAACCGCTGGTCAGAAAATTCCAGAAAAAATCCAGAAGAACATTCATCGCATGTTCCGGGTATCCCGACTGTAAATATATACATAAGATCAAGGCCTCTACTTAGAACATAAAATGAAAAAAATTACTATTATCGGTGGTGGGCTCGCCGGGATAGAAGCTGCCTGGCAGGCCTCGAAATCCGGTGCGGAGGTTGACCTTTACGATCTCAAACCTGAAGGCAGGACCATAGGTCACGAATCTCCATTTCTTGGTGAAATGATCTGCTCAAATTCCTTCGGCTCATCTTCTTTGTCGACAGCAGCAGGACTTCTTCAGGAAGAATTAAAACTCCTTGATTCCTTTTATCTTAAAAACAGTCAAAAATTCAGGGTCCCTGCCGGTAACAGTTTTTCTGTTGACAGGATCAAGCTTGCTGAACATCTAACAGAAGAATTAAAAAAGATTCCCGCTATAAATCTAATATGCAAAGAGGTGGATGATATTCCCGAAGCTGAAGGGCCGGTCATAATTGCTACAGGCCCACTGACATCAGCAAAGATGGCAGAAAAGATCTCTGACCATACCGGAAGAAAGAACCTGTTTTTTTATGATTCCACAAGCCCGATAGTTAATCTGGATAGTTTAGATACTGAAAAACTCTTCTGGGCATCCAGATATGATAAAGGTGATGCCGACTTCCTGAATATTCCACTGAACAAAGAACAATATAATGAGCTTGTGGATGACCTGCTAAATGGTGAGAAAGTCGAATTAAAAGATTTCGAGGATAAGAAATTTTTTGAGGCCTGTCTTCCTGTCGAGGAGATAGCCTCAAGAGGAAATGAATCCCTCGCATTCGGGCCGCTGAAACCGGTAGGACTTAAGTCAGAACCGGACGGGAAGGACCATTATGCAGTTGTTCAGTTGAGACAGGATGATGCAGGCAAAAAACTTTTTCAGCTGGTAGGGTTTCAGACAAGGCTCAAATGGGGAGAGCAAAAGAGGATATTCAGAAAACTTCCGGGGCTCGAAAAGGCAGAATTTGAAAGATTCGGTAGAATGCACCGGAACTCATATATAAATGCTCCGGTGATAATAACCGGAATATATCAATCGCAAAAAGATCCCGGCATCTATTTCGCCGGGCAGTTATCGGGTGTTGAAGGTTATCTGGAATCAATCTGCTCCGGATTGTTATGCGGACTCAGTGCCGGAAAACAGATAAAAGGGGATT
This sequence comes from Candidatus Aminicenantota bacterium, assembly GCA_023136725.1. Lineage (GTDB taxonomy): Bacteria > Acidobacteriota > Aminicenantia > UBA2199 > UBA2199 > UBA647. The sequence goes on along the minus strand of JAGLQR010000151.1, from coordinate 107 downwards.
CTCTCTCGGAACCTCCGGACAGCACCGCATCCGGCTCTCTCCTTAAATATATAAAAGGGGCCAGCTGGGCTGACTTCAAACCTTCAAAATTCTCTTTCGGACTGCTT
>JAGLQR010000150.1 GCA_023136725.1 Candidatus Aminicenantota bacterium | reverse complement strand
GCGTTGCTTCCGGAAATTGCGATAGCAGGGCCTGCCGGTCCTCTTTTCAATGATATTTTCAGGGTCAGCATTCCAAGTCCGAGAATAAGGCCGGTCATTAATGATAGAGATATCAACAATGGATCATCAAGACCCTTCAAACCTCTTCCCGACAATACGCTTACCGCCAGTGATGTAATACCAAAACAGCCTGCGGAGATCCACAGCAAAACGGTTATTACGAGAGGGTCGCCCCCTTTGTGTCCTGCATATTTGAGGAGATAATTTGTAGCTCCGAAAAGGATAAGAGTTGATATTCCGAATGCAATTCCTCTGAAACTTGCTGAAGAACTACTTCCCAGAGCAATCAGGGATATACCGGAGAGGATGATAACCATTCCCAGTATTAGTTTCCGGTTAAGCTTCTCCCTGAGGAATATCCAGGCAGTAAATGCAACGAACATTGCATTTGCCGATGCTATAGCAACTATAGGGCCCTTTGAGCCAGGGTCAGAGATAAAACCAGTTTTGAGAGTGAACATTCCCAGAGCAAGGGTAAGTCCGGCAAGAATGCCTGCCGGGGCAGTCTTCATTTTGAAAGACTCTTTCACTTTCCCGAAAGTAATTACCGGAGAGAATAGAACAATTACACCCAGTATCCCCATCCCTGTCCATAAGAGCATAATTGATGAGATTGATGTATCGCTATTGTTTCCCGAAGCTTCACCTATATATCCCAGAATAAAGTTGGTGAGTCCGAAAAGGATGAAGGTTGCTGCAGCAAACAATATCCATGATCTGTCATATCCCTGTTTCATATATGCTCCTGATTTAAGGGACAATATTATCATATAAAACGAAATGAATATGGAAAAATATTACATATTGATACTTTCAACTTTAGTCAGGTCCTTTTCCTCTGAACTTTGCCGGTTCATGATGAATATTTTAGTTTCTTCATCATCAGTGAATAAGCGGACTATAATATAACTTTTTGTTATTTTTATTTTAAAAAAAGGTGATGTTAGTTTTACCAGTAGTTTACCATTATCGTCAGTCAGCAGATAATCGAAGAGATCTTCTTTTTCTGTTCGACATTGTAGCAAAATGTTTCCAGTGGGGGTAATTTGCATTCCCAGAATAGAGGGTTTGTATTTGAAGATTGAATTTGTATATTTCTCAATTACAGAGCCGAATTCTTTATACCAGGATCTGTTTCTGTTATTGTGGAATTCCTTTCTTCTCGTCCGCCATTCGTCCAGATCTTTTTTTGTAACCGGTTGCGCCTGAGCAACCGGAATAGTGATGTTTTTCAACAATTTTCCCTGCCGGTTGAGTAATTTCAGATAATTCTTTGTTCCATCGGTAAAAAGTACATTCCCTCTTTTAGTTATCCCCCAGAGGAATAACGGATTGAACGGAATCCCGGTGTCTCCTCCTCTCCTGACAAATGATATCGTACTTGGATTTTCTCTTGTTAGAACGATCGTGGTTTCTCTACCTTTGCTGTTCATTATGATCAGTTCCGAAATATAGTGAGCATAATAGATGTCACCCTTTCTTATCTCTTTACCCGATCTTTCTCTCTGGAGAAATATCATCTCTTCATTGTGTATAAAGGATCTCAACACACCGTAATTACCGGTAAAATTGTATTTTAGTGTTTTCTTAAGTTTCCCATCAGGATCGAGGAATGTGATCCATTTGTGGCCACGGAAGAACTCAGTAAAATAGATGGATCTTCCATCAGGGGTAAATCCGAAATCTGCTGCATCTGATCTTTTAAATTGCCCCGGCCCTTCACCTTTTCCTCCGATCTTTCTCAAAAATTTTCCTTCGGGTGAGAATACTTTTATAAATGCATCCTGACTGTCATAAATATATATATTCTTATCCGGCCCTTCCAGAATTTTTTTTGGATAGATAAGATCTTCCTCCGGATTGTTTTCCCCGGAAATAATAAAATCTCCATTTAACGTAGTTAATAACGTAATTATTAATATTAAAGCAAAGGTTGATTTCTTCATATTATGATTATAGTGAATCTGAAAAAAAAAAGGTGTAATAATTTCATTTATGTCACAATCGGGAGACATTAAACGTATATTATATAGGAAAATTTATTGCTGATAAATTGTAGATTTAACAATAATTTGGATGTTTTTTACATAATTTCCAGGAGGGTTTTATGAAAATTCGTATTTTATTCTTTATGATCGTATTGCTCTTTTTTTCCATTTCAATGTTTAATCAGGATAAGGAGATAAAAGAGGGTGTTATTGTCACGAATATAGAAATACCTGTCAGGGTTTTCCTTAAAGGCGAAGTCGTTGACAACATGAAAAAAAGTGATTTTACACTTTTTATTAATGGTAAGAAACGGGACATCGCGGGGTTCACCACAACCAGGAAAAGACTGGAAGAGCAGGAGTTTGAGTTAGAAGAGAAGATGGATGAGTATCCTCCCCGATATTTTATAATAGCAATGAGTATTACAAACTATTCTCCTGAGATCCGTAAGGGTGTTGATTATATACTCGATAAAGTTCTCCGGGATAATGATATTTTGCTGGTATTTATAAACAACACTTCAAGATTTTTCAAAAATGTTAAAGACAGAGAGAGTATCCGCTCTGAAGTAAGTAAATATATTGAGAAAGAGAGCATTAAAGCTCATGGAAATATGGTCCTTTATTTTAAAAAGATCGAACGGGAATCTTATTTTGCGAAATTTAAATTGACGCTGCGAGTGGGAAGGGTAACCGGACCAGGCGGAGGCGGGGAAAAAATCATCCGTTTTATAAATGATTTTATGAAAAATTATATAATTATCTGGAAAGACTATAAGAGGAGATACCTCATGCCTGATGTGGAAAGCTACTATAAATTTTCTGAACATCTCAAGGATATAAAGGTCGAAAAATGGGTTATAAGTTTTTTCCAGGTCGAAATGTTTCCTAAAATTGTGTTCAGTGGTGATATGTCAAGAATAATCAGAACTCTGATATATGAATGGCAGGCAAGTAAAGATAATGAAGAAAATATTTTCGCAAGGATAATTTCCAGGCAATTAACGGAAGTTCAGAAAGCAATGAATGTTGCTGACGAATTTCCTACAGAGCAGGTCACCAAAATATTTACTAAGGTGGGAGCTACATTTCATTCGATCTTTATTCCCTCAACATTGGCAACATTCAGTAAAGATATGAGGTACAGGCAAATATCTTCCGATCTTGAAAACAATCTGAGAAGCTTGACAAAAAAGACCGGAGGAGAGCTTGTCTCTTCCAAAGATCTTGAAAAAGCGATGGATAGGATAATAAAAAAACAGGATATCTTTTATGTGCTCACTTATGCTCCTGCAGAGGGAGAAAAACTGGAGCATGTAAAGATCAAGGTAAACAATAAGAAATATAAACTTTCATATGACGACAATACAAGGCTTGCTTTTTCCAATGCAGAATCTTCTCCTGACCAGTTAGCGGCAAAGACGGATGTGGTAATATCGGATCTTAAATTCGAGAAGAAAAAACTCTCTTTTTCAATGACCGGTTATGTGATGAAAAAGGGGGAAGGAACCGGTGCGATCAATGTGAGGGTCAAGGTCAATGATAAAAGCGGGAAGAATCTGTTTGATAAGAACAAGACTCTCAAAACGACAAAAATAAAAGCAAATCTTTCATTGAATTTTCAATGGATAGAGAAAGGAAAATATGATGTCGTTGTAGAAGTGAGAGATCTTTATACAGGAAAAACCGGAACAGATATCATCAAAATAAAAGTTAAATAACATATATTTTCAACTTTTATGAGGTCCGAAAAATCATTAATGCAAATATCAAAGAAAAGGCTGATTTTTTCATATTATGATTATAGTGAATTTGAAAAAAAAATGGAGTAATAATTTATTTTATGTCACAATCGGGGGACATTAAACGTATAATATATAGGAAAATTTATTGCTGATAAATTGTAGATTTAACAATAATTTGGATGTTTTTTACATAATTTCCAGGAGGGTTTTATGAAAATTCGTATTCTATTCTTTATGATCGTCTTATTGTTTTTTTCCATTTCAATGTTTAATCAGGATAAGGAGATAAAAGAGGGTGTCATAGTCACGAATATAGAGATACCTGTCAGGGTTTTCCTTAAAGGAGAAATCGTTGACAACATGAAAAAGGGAGATTTTACTCTCTATATAAACGGCAAACAACGGGATATCTCAGGGTTCACCATAACGAGGAAAAGACTGGAAGAACAGGAGTTTGAGTTGGAAGAGAAGAAGGGTGAGTATCCTCCCCGATATTTTATAATGGCAATGAGCATTACAAATTATTCTCCTGAGATCAAGAAAGGTGTTGACTACATTCTTGACAAAGTTCTCCGGGATAACGATATACTTTTGGCATTCATAAACAACACATCAAAATTCTTCAAAAATGTCAAAGACAGAGAAAGTATACGGTCTGAACTGAATAAATATATTGAGAGTGAGAGCATTAAGGCTCATGCAAATATGGTTCTTTACTTTAAGAAGATCGAGCAGGAATCTAATTTCACTAAATTTAAATTGATGATACGTTGGGGAAGTTCGAGAGGGCCCAGCCCGGAAAAACAGATCTATTTTATAAATGATTTTCTGAAGAATTATATTACTATCTGGAAAGACTATAAGCGGAGATATCTTATGCCGGATGTGGAAAGTTATTATAAATTTTCTGAACATCTTAAAAATCTAAAGATCGAAAAATGGGTTATAAGCTTTTTTCAGGTAGAAATGTTCCCTGAAATTGTATTCAGTGGTGAAATGTCGAGAGTAATAAGAGCTCTTGTCTATAACTGGCAGGTAAGTGAAGATATTGAGGAAGTTACTTTTTCAAGGATAATTTCCCGGCAATTATCAGAAGTTCAGAAAGCCATGAATGTAGCAGACGGATTTCCCACTGAGCAGGTCACCAAAATATTCACAAAGGTGGGTGCTACCTTTCATTCGATCTTTATCCCTTCAACATTGGCTACTTTCAGTAGAGACATGAGATATAAGCAAATCTCCTCTGATCTTGAAAACAATCTGAGAAGCCTGACAAAAAAGACCGGAGGAGAGCTTGTTTCTTCCAAAAATCTTGAAAAAGCGATGGATAAGATAATAAAAAAACAGGATATCTTTTATGTGCTCACTTATGCTCCTGCAGAGGGAGAAAAACTGGAGAATGTAAAGATCAAAGTAAACAATAAAAAATACAAACTTACATACGATGACAATGCAAGGCTTGCTTTTTCCAGTACGAAATCTTCTCCGGGACAGGTCGTGGCAAAG
>JAGLQR010000015.1 GCA_023136725.1 Candidatus Aminicenantota bacterium | reverse complement strand
CTATATACTCCTGAATATTCAGCGGCTCCTGCTCTGTAGAAAAAGAGATCTATCCCATCCTTTGACCAGACAGGTTCCCAGCTGTCATCAGAACCTCTGACAAAAGATCGTGTGATCTTTCCATTGGAAACATCAACAATATACTGTCCCATATTACCCAGTTTGTTTCTCCCGTTTATAAGGATCTCGCTGCCGTCAGGAGACCATTGCAGCTGTGCCCTGGGGCCGTTACGCATTGTCTTCAGTTTTGGGATCAGTTCACGCTCCTCTCCGCTTTTAAGGTCACGGATAATAAGGCTTTCCTGTCCCCAGTTTGTCTGCCAGGGCAATAAACCTCTTTTGGAAATATAGGCCATATATTTTCCATCCTTTGAAAAAGAACTGGCACCGTTCCAGCCAACATTTGATTCCACGGCACGTTTGGGAGGAGATACAACTTTACCGGTCTCGGGATCGATTTCCATGGAGTAAATATCGTATCCTCCTTCTGGAAAAGTCATAAACAGATCCCCGTTATCGGTGATACCCATCGGTGAAATCCGATTCAAACTTTTAGCCAGTCTCGGTTCCCCGATTGCCTTACCATTTTTAATCTTCTGGATCCACAGGCCAACTAATCCGGACCGGTTACTGAAAAATATAATGTTCTTACCGTCAGGGGACCAGAAGGGACAGAAATCTGTGGCTGGATGTTTGATCAAAACAGTTTCGATACTTCCATTTAAAGAAAGAAGATGAATATCTATTTGTGGAGAATCAGGGTCTGGGCTTATCTCAAAAACAACATATTTCCCGTCAGGAGAGAACCTTGGGGCGGATACCCCTGAATCTCTCTCCCACTTTTTTAAAGTCTTTACAGAGTTTTCTTTAACATTTATAGTCACCATCTTCAGGTCTTTGGGGCTCCATACCGTAGCAAGGATAAATCTTCCATCCTTAGACCAGCAGAAAGGGTGGGGATAAGAACTGCTTTTAACGGAATAAAGTTCCCGCGGGCCGGTTCCGTCTAAACCGGCTATTCGAATAGCTATTGACCTGGTCTGTTCATTTTTATTCTGTGGAGGATAATCATACCAGACATAGGCCAGCTGTTTCCCATCAGGAGACCAGATGGGACTTTCCGGCCACTTGCTGGTTTTTTTCCATATCCCGGCTGTTTTGGGAAGTTCTGTTATTTTTCCGGTAGCAATTTCATATATCCCCAGCTGTGCTTTATTCCAGTGTACAAAGGAGAGATACCGGCCGTCAGGCGATGGCGAGCCCATATCATCTAATGGTTTTGCCCAAACCTGCTTAAGTATAATATCACCATTATCTTTTTCCAAAGCACTTGTTCTCTTTGATTTTTTTGCTGAAAAATTTACCAGCCTGGAGAGTCGTTTTCTTGCAATAGAAACTTCCTGCTGAAACGCGGGATAGTTTCTAATCACTTTCCGGTAGGCTTCCCGGGCTTCCTTCAGGCCCAGTTTCTCTTTGCAAATGGCAATTTTAAGTTGAGATTTTGCAGCAAATTCTTTTTGAGCTGGGTATTCATTAATAATCTCTTGAAATAGTTTAATAGCTCCTTTCAAGTCCCCTCTGCTTAGCATGGTAAAATTTGCTTTTTCAAAAAGTACTTTATGACCGGGTGTCTTGCTAAAAATCATACCGTTGAAGAAAATTGTCATAAAGACAAGCAAAAATAAAATTCTTTTTAAAATCATAATGCACCTCCTGCAAATGAATTTTTTTTATTCATTGACAGAATAGCTCTCTCAACTATCAAAGTTGTCAAACAAATGTAAAAAAATGTAAAGAAATTCACTAAATTGTTTTCATCCCATAAATCGATATCCTTCACCGTATACCGAAAGAATATACCGGGGATAAGCGGGGTCCTCTTCAATTTTTTTTCGCAATTTCAGGATATGATTGTCAATGGTCCGGGTGGTGGGAGAACTTTTGAATCCCCATATTTTATCGAGTAGGTTTTCCCTTGTCACCACTTCACCGGAGTGTGATATTAAGTATTTTAGAATATCCATTTCCATGGAGGTCAGACTATATGATCTTTCTTTGCAACTGATCTTGAATCGGATAAAATCTATTTTAACATCTCCGAAAGAATAAACATCAGAGATTACATCTTTCTTTCTCTGTGTACGCCTTAAATGTGCTTTTATTCGAGCAAGAAGTTCCCTTAAACTAAAAGGTTTGGTTATATAGTCATCTGCCCCTATTTCCAGGCCAACAACTTTATCAATTTCATCACCTTTTGCAGTAAGCATGATTATCGGAGAAGCAAATTTTTTCTGACGCAGTTTACGACAAACATCAAGACCATCCATTTCCGGTAGCATTATATCCAACAAAATAAGGTCCGGCTTGTATTTCAAAGCTTTTTCAAGGCCGGACAAACCTGATAATGCATATTCCACTTCATACCCTTCATCTGTAAGATTAAGTTTTAATCCCTTTATCAGGTCTTTTTCATCTTCAATTATCAGTATTTTTGCATACATTTTCTTCCTCCCTGATGTCATAGAAAGGAAGAATCACTGAAAAAACACTCCCTTTCCCCGGTTCACTCTGAACTTCGGTCTTTCCACCATGAGCATTTACAATATGTTTGATAAGGGGTAATCCAAGACCGCTTCCACCGATTTCAGAAACCACTCTATCGGAAGCACGGTAAAACCGTTCAAATATTTTCCCCAGGTCTTCAGGTGAAATGCCTATTCCCTTATCAATAACCTGAAGAGTTGCATGTTTATTTTTCCTGAATAGATTTATAGTAACCTCTTTCGTTTTGGTAGAAAACTTCATGACATTACTCAATAGATTAATCAAAACACTGGTAATTGCTTCTTTGTCAAATTCTACCTGGGTTATATTTGGAGTAATATTTTTTGTTATTGTAAATCCTTTTTTTTTCAAATGGTAATTGTAAGATTCGAGAGTACCCTCAATAACCCTGGATAAGTTTCCCTTTTGAAAATTAAACTCTTTCCTGTCCATTTCGATCCGGGAAAAATCAAGGACATTGTTTATAAGGTGGGATAATCGTTCGCTTTCCTTTGTAATGATTTCGTAACTTTCAATTTTTTGTTGTTCTGATATGTCTTTTTTACTCTGCAGTGTCTCCCCATAGAGACGGATGAGGGTAAGGGGGGTTTTAAATTCATGAGAAATATTATGAACAAATTCCGTTTTTAATCGTGTGGTATCTGATTCCCGGGAAATATCCCTGGCAATAAGGAAGGCACCCAATATCATCAGTATTAAAATAACAGATAATAGTAAACCAAATAAAATGATCTCTTTTTGTCCCTCTTTTTCCAGGTTTTTTAAATCAGGATGGGAAACCTTAAGCTTCCAGTTAAAGGGGAATTTGTGGAAATAAAAAACATGATCACCTTCTTGTATTAAATCATTTTTTCCAGAAGATTGGCGATTCCTGCCATCTATAATCGACAATTGCAATCCTTTCTCATCAGCAATTTTCCTCAACACGTCTTGTAAAAATTGATTCTTTATGATCCGGGTGTCCCAGCAGATCCCTCCATAATGGATACTTTGATTATCTAAATCGGGTATTGTTTTAAAAGATATCAAACTGGTTTTTCTTCTATTCCCAGCTAAAAACCTTTCTATCTGTGCTTCCCCCCTACTTTGTGCTAATTCAAGCCGGTGGCTGATAAATGGAATGATTTTATTCTTCAAAAATTCAACTATCTGAAGTGTCCGGGAATAAGGAGAGGGCTGTTCTTGCACAGTCCTTAAAGCTTCATGAAATTTGCTGAAATTCTTTTCACTTGAGAATTTGTTGAGTATGGATTCTATTTCAAAAACAAAAAATTCATAAGTTGAAATATTGAGTAGCCAATTGCCACTGCGGATCTCTTTGTAAAGGTCAAGTAATAGTTTCAAGGCCATATCTTTCTTATTCAAACAAAAATTAATTTCAGCTATTTGAAGAATAGAGATAATTCCGTAAGGATGGCTTGCCGTATTTAAAAACTTTTTATGCTCATTGTAAAGTTCCTGATAGGCCGATAGAGCTTCATTGTATCTTTTTGCTGACAAAAGAGATCTACCCAGGGCCTCCATAACTCTGGCCTGGAGTTGAGCTGATGGGGCGATTTTCAAGCACTCTTTATAGACTTCTATTGCCCTTGTATATTTTTTTAAAGAGAATTCGTAATATTCTCCCCTTTTAAATATTTTTTCAAAACTGTTTATTTTAAAATTTCCAACTTCCGATTGAGAAACTTTTTTATTACTACCTCCAGTCCGGGGAAAAATGATCTCAAAAGAAGAGTTTAACAAAAAGAACTCTATGGGGAAATTTTCAGAAAGTACATTTAATCTGAATAATAGTTGTTCCCGGGATAGAGCCTGAATCAGAGAACGAAAATTTTGTGTTTTTAAAACAGCCCTTTCAAAATCGATCAGAGCATCTTCAATTTTATTGATAGCAGCTTCTCCGGAGATCAGCAAGTTTGATTCAAAGATTTTTTTTACAGTTTCACGCCTCTTGGAAAAAGTATTCAAACTCAGATATCCAACAGTTAATGAGGGAAGAAGTATGGCAAGAAGAAAAATTAGTATTATTTTCCGGTGAGTGAAAACTTTGTTGGTAAAGAGTTTCATATATGACCCATTTAAAAAGGTTTTTTATCCCGATGGGTAGTTGAAACTATAAAATCATTTCACCTTATTAAGTTCTTTCCTTAAATATCTTTGATGATCTCTACATACCTCTTCCATGAAATTGCCGGCCAACTCTCTGCAGTCAGAGTTCCTTTCGACCTTGTTATCATTGAAACTTTGGCAGCTGTCTCATCGCTGTCCGCCTCATAAATATCGAGAAAATCGTATTGCCCCAGCAAAGCATAATGAGCTATCCATTTAACATCCGGACACAACTCATCAACCTGCTTTTTCCACTCTTTACCTATAGTTGCCCTCATTTTAAGATCACCTGACACCTCTGGTGTCATTTTTGTCATCAGAACATAAGTCCCCATTTTCCCCTCCACATATAATATAAACAACGGGGAGTTAATTTCAAAAATAAAATTTTTCTAATGAGGAAACATTAATAGTAAATAAAGTATATAAGAAGTACAGCAATTACTCCCATTATCAAGTTCATCGGGATACCGATCTTAAGGTAGTCTTTGAATTTATAACCCCCCGGTCCGTAAACCATAAGATTTGTCTGATATCCTATAGGGGTTGCAAAACTTGCTGAAGCTGCTATTGCAACAGCTATCAGGAGGGGAATAGGATCAATACCTGCACTGCTTGATACTGAAATTGCAACAGGAACTATCAATGCTGCGGCTGCATTATTTGTGATTATCTCTGTATAAAAACTTGTAATAAAATATATTACAGCTATTAAACCTATCGGGCCAAGTGAACCTGACACAGATATGATTTTATCAGCCAGAAATGATGCAACACCGGAATTTAACATCCCCTTTGCAATACCGAAAGCAGATGCAATAACAAGGATCACTTTCCAGTCTATAGAATTCCTTGCAGAATATGGAGATATCGTCCCGGAGATTATCAATATTATTGAAGCTGTACTGACTGCAAGAAGAACAGGAACAACCTGTAATGCCATCATCACAATCATAAGTGTAAGTACCGTTAAAGATAAATAACTATATATTTTCGGCTTGGATTCCACGTCAGCTGATCGTGAAACAAGAAAAAAGTCCCTTTTATTGTACCAGAGATCTATAAAATCCCTGTTTGCAAGTATCATGAGAGTATCCCCCGGCCTTAATACAATATCTCCTATCTTTTCCTTTATCCTGTCACCACTTCTGTGTATTGCAATAATGACCGCATCATAATAAGTCCTGAACTTGCTCTCTCTGACACATTTGCCTACTAGTGGTGAGTTCGAAGATATAACCACCTCGAAAGTTGAGACCTCTTCTGAATCATAATTCGAAGGATCAAAAACTATATCTTTCAGAAGGGTAAGGCCTTTTATATTTCTCAAGTCCATTATTGTTTCAGGAAGGCCAACAAAAAATAATCTGTCATTTAAGAGGATGTTTTCATCAGGAGAAACTGATGTAAGGAGTTTTTTGTCTCTCTCGATCTGGAAAAGGAATAATCCTTTAAGGTGTCTTAACCCCGCATCTTCGATCGAAAACCCCAGCTTTTCAAAATTGCTTCCAACCTTCATCTCTGATACGAATTCCCTGGTCTTCTCTCCAAGTTCAGCAATCGGTTCTTTCCTGTCCGGGAGGAGTTTATGCCCGAATAATGACAGGAGAAAAATCCCGAATATGGCCATTGGAACACCCACTTTGGAAATTTCAAAAAAAGAGAAACCCTTCATGCCATTCTCTAGCATGAGTCCATGCACAACCAGATTAGTACTGGTCCCTATCAGAGTACATAATCCCCCAAGTATTGCTGCATAAGATAATGGAATAAGTAATTTTGAAGGAGAGATGTTTTTTTTCTTTGCCCATCCGACAATTGTCGGGATTAAAATAGCAACAATCGGAGTATTATTGAAAAAAGCTGAAATTGAAGCAACTCCGGGAAGAAATCTTAATAAAGTTATAGAAGTTTTTTTCCCCCTGCCGAGTACAACATGTCCAAACTGGTCTATCGCTGCAGTTTTCTGAAGAGCTCCGGCTACTACAAACAGAAATGCTACCGTCAACATCCCATGATTGGAAAAACCGGAAAATGCTTCTTTAACATCTATAACACCTCCGATGATAAGCAGGATCAGGGCAGAAAATATAGCAATATCAACCTCAATTAGTTCCAGGACAAGTATTGTGGTCAGTGCTATCAGTAGCAGAGCAGTATAAATAAATGCAAAGTCCATTTTTATTTCACCTTAAACTTCAGTTTCACATTATAGGATCACATTTTAATAAAGTAAAGGTTATAGTCTTACTTAATAAATTGATTTTCAAGTCAAAATTTAGTAGAATCTCTTATACTTTCATTAAGGAGGATTTCAAAGTGGCAAAAGTATGTGAAATATGTGGAAAAAAACCTATAACCGGAAATAACGTCAGTCATTCCCACAAATTGACTAAGAGGAGATGGCTCCCTAACCTTCAGAAAGTTAAAGTTACAATTGACGGCAAGAAAAAGAGCCTCAGGGTTTGCACATCCTGTATTCGTTCCGGAAAGGTTAAATAAAAAGATCACTCTGAATCAGTTGCAGAATTTCCCGGGTATTTGTCTCTGAAAAAAAAGTGCCTGAAATTAATGGCTGTTCAGACCCTGTCTGATCAGGAATCTCAAAATTGAGAAATAATTATAAGATTATCATCCATTTTGATGGTACTGAATATAAAGGTTGGCAGTACCAGGGTCATGGGATCAGAACAATCCAGGAAGAACTTGTAAACGCCCTGAAAATAATATCCAAACAGATGGTAACAGTTACGGGGAGCAGTAGAACAGATGCCGGCGTCCACTCTACGGGCCTGACCGCAAACTTTTACATTGGGATAAATATAGATGCCGAATCACTTCAAAGGGCTTTTAATTCTCTCCTCCCTCATGATATCCGGATCGCAGATTGTGAACTGGTTGATCCCTCTTTCAATTCAAGATTCGGAGCCAAATCAAAAACCTATATTTACAGGATCTTCAATGGTAAAGTCACTTCACCTTTTGATTCACGTTTTTATTCCCATGTTTCTTATCCGCTCAACAAGAAAAAAATGAAAAAAGCTACAAAATACTTTATTGGAGAGAAGGATTTCAGTTCATTCACATCTGATGATCCTCACAAGAACAGGATAAGAACCATTAGTGAATTCAAAATGAAGTCAAAAGGAGATGAGATCATATTCACAATAAAAGGGAAAAGTTTTCTCCGATATATGGTAAGAAATATGGTAGGGGCAATCATTGACGTAGGAACAGGAAAAATTGACCTGAAAAAAATACCTGAAATATTTGAAGCAAAAGACAGAAGAGCAGCAGGAACCACTGCAGATCCTGAGGGGCTTACTCTGGCATCTGTAAAATATGACTAGCGCCTAATCTTATTCCCACTTAACAAGAAACTCCGTATAAGGCTTGAAATCTTTAAGTGACTGAGTTACTTCAACTGAAATATTTTTATTACCTGCGATCTCAAGGACCCGTTCGATCCATCCGGCTATCCTGTACTCAATAGTAATTTCAATTTCATTAAATTCCGTTATATGAAATATAGCTTCTCCATCTTCAACACTGATCGGAGTTATTGTTGCAGGACGGTAATATCCATTCATAAAATCTGCAGCTTTTTTAAGAAAAAATGTTGTACTTCCTACTTTAAAGAATACTTTTTTTAAGTTGGAGATACTGAAATCTGCACTGAACCTCCCCAGAGCCCAAGATGCTTTTTTTAGGTCCCAATCGTAGAATAAATGTGCAATATTGGCCATCGGTTCCGTGAGAGCAATTGTGAGAGGATACCAATTGTCTTCTTTGGTCTTTTTTGAAAACACCTGTCTTGCTTCTTCAGAGATATGATCCTGCCATTTTGACAAACCTTCATTCCCGAAGTTTTTTTCAATAAACGCAGGAATTGAGGCGATCACATTCCCTTTCACTTCCATGCTATTCGCCATTTATCCTCCTTTTCATTTGTTAAAAATAAATTTTACTCAACTGTAAATAAAAAATCAACTTACCGTGTGTATGCTCTCTTTACAAAATTTCAGGTTTTACCTATAATCCTCAAAGGAGATAAAACTTGGGTAACCACGAGATCATGTTCTTTATTTTTTCCTACATCATAGGATCTATCCCCACAGGTTTCATAATTTTCTGGTTCTCAAAGAAACATGACATCAGAAAAGAAGGGAGCGGTAATACAGGAGCAACAAATATCCTCAGAACCTGTGGTGGTAAAGCAGCAATTATAACTCTCTTTGTTGATGTATTAAAAGGGGCAATTCCTGTAATCTACGGTCTTATTCACTTCAAATATCCCCCTATGATTATTGGAGGAGGTGCTCTCGCAATAATAGGCCACATATATCCTGTCTGGCTGAAGTTCAAGGGAGGAAAGGGTGTCGCCACCTTTGCAGGAGTTTTTCTTGCTTATATGTCTGCCTCCGACGGGATATTCATATTTCCTGCATTCGCAGTTTTTTTCATTTTTTTTCTGATCTATACAGGTTACGTTTCACTTTCTTCACTTGCCGGCGTCACAAGTGCATTCTTTGCCGTTCTTTTTACAAACATTGCAGAAGCTTCTATCATTGTTCTTCTCATTAGCATCATTATCCTGATAAGACATAAGGAGAATATCAAGAGGATCGGATCAGGGACCGAGCCCGAATTCCACCGGAGACAAAATGGATAATATACTCGTTATCGGAGGGGGATCCTGGGGAACTTCGTTTGCTAACTACCTTGCATCCCAGGGAAACATAGTAAAATTGTGGGTTCGCGAAAAAGAAGTAATCGAATCAATAGAAAAATTCAGGGAAAATTCACTATTTCTCCCTGAGGTAGTACTATCAGAAAACCTGTATCCTGTTTCCGGACTTGAGAATGAAGTAGAAAAATCTGATATATTAATTTTTGCAGTCCCTTCTAAATTCATAAGAAAATCATTCGAATCACTTAAAGGAAAATTGTCAGGAAAAACAATAATAAGTTTATCAAAGGGTTTCGAATCAACCAGCCTAAAAACTATATCAAGGATAGCTTCAGATGTTCTTGGAAAAGATATCTTAAATAACTGGATAACAATATCCGGTCCATCATTCGCTAAAGAACTGTCCCGGAATTTCCCGACCGCAATAGTTGCCGCTTCAGAAAACCCTGATATCCTGAGAAATATCCAGGAGAAATTCTCATCTTCCGTTCTGAGAATCTACAGATCTAATGACCTGATAGGCATAGAAGTAGCTGGTTCTATGAAGAACATAATGGCTATTGCATCCGGAATCATAAACGGACTTGGGTATGGATTCAATACTACAGCTTCACTTGTAACACGTGCCAGTATGGAAATATTAAAGATCGGACTAAAACTGGGAGCAAACAGGGAAACGTTCTGGGGACTAGCCGGCATAGGAGACCTTATGCTTACCAGTTTCGGTCCCCTTTCGAGGAATTTCCAGTTGGGTGTAAGGATCGCAAAAGGAGAGACCCTCAAAGAGATCGAGAAAAAGAGCATCACAATTGCTGAGGGTGTTGAGACCACAAAGGCTATAAGATCCCTCTCAAGAGAACTTGATATTGAAATGCCAATATCAGACAAAGTTTACGAAATACTCTTTGAAGACAAAGATCCTGCAAGTGCGCTTAAAGAATTAATGCAGAGGAGCCTGAAAATAGAATGGAATTTAGATTAGATTTTGTCATTAATGATGAGCAGAAGTTTTTCTCATTGATAAAAAACGAGATAACGATCGGGAAACTACCCGGGAATGATTTCTATATGGATGATACTTCTATTTCACGGAAACATTGCAAACTTATAAAATCAGGCGACACCTATAAAATTGTTGATCTGAAAAGCACAAATGGTACTTATGTAAATGGAATAAAAATAGAAGAAAAAGTACTCGAAGTCGGTGATAATATAACTATTGGAAGAAGTATTCTAAAGTTTCTTGAAGAGAAAAAAATACCCAGGATAACTGACATTGATGACCAGAGGATCTCAGTTATGATCCCCCTGTCTGACAATCTTAAATTAAAAAAAGACAAGGATGCTATAACGTCGGAATTAAATATGTTGGAATCACTCACTTTATTGGGAAAAAATCTGATTGGAGCAACAACATTTGAAGAAAGTTTTGAAAAAGTAGGTGAACTCCTATTCAATTTTTTAAATCCCAACAGATTGTATATATTTTCTTATGACCAGGAAAATGATGACCTTGATCTGAAATATTCTCACGCTGAAGGATCGGAGAAAGATGAAGTGAAAATTTCAAAAACTATTGCAATGAGGTCAATAAATGAGAAAGTTGCAATTCTTTCATCAAATACAATGGATGATTCCAGATTTGACGGAGCCAAGAGTATCATTATGTATGGTATAAAATCTGCAATATCGATCCCGATCTGGACAAAAAACTCCATTTACGGATTGATATATGCCGACACGACAAGGATGGGAAAAATATTTGAAGAGAGAGATCTTGAAATGATATCCATTATTGCAAATTTCACGGGATTGTCTGTAGAAGGGATAAAAAGCCTTAATAACCTGAATCGGGAAAAGAAGATACGATCCAGGCTTGAGCGTTATCACTCTCCTGCAATAGTTTCAAAGATAATGGAGCTTCAGGATAGTAAGACAAGTGATTTTGCCGGTTATCATGAAAGTGAAGCATCAGTCCTGTTTATGGATATTGTAGGATTTACTACCCGTGTAGAAAATATGAGACCAATAGAGATCGGGGTATTCCTCAATAATTTTTTTACTGAGATGACCGATATAATCTTTGAGAATAATGGAACACTCGATAAATATATAGGGGATTCGATCATGGCCGTTTTCGGAGTCCCGTTCGAACAAAAGGACCACACAGAGCTTTCTATTAATACCGCTTTGGAAATGTTAAACAGATTAAAGAAAATGAACCGTTCAACTCCTGAAAAAGAAAAAATAGAGATCAGGATCGGGATAAACTCCGGAAAACTTATATCAGGAGATTTCGGATCCCCAAGCAGATATGATTATACAGTTATTGGAAATACTGTTAATATTGCATCACGTCTTGAATCAGGAGTTGCAAAACCGGGGGAGGTCATTGTTTCTGAGACTACTATGAAACAGACCAAAAAGAAATTTAATTTCAAACAATTGGGAAAAATAAACCTCCATGGAATATCAAAGCCCGTCAAAGCTTATTCTGTCCTTGGTAAAATAAAGGAGACAAAATGACAAGAAAAACAATTCTTCTGCCTTTAATGATAATAATGATTTTATTCAGTTTTTGTAAAAAGGAAGTAAGAACAATCCCTGACTACTTGAGAAAAGGAACCGCCGAATATAACATGAATATGGGTTATAAATATCTTAATCAGGGAACATTGAATATTGCAATGGAACAATTTAAAAAGGCTTTGAAAAAGAAACCAGGGATGATGAGAGCATCTATGGGACTTGGCATAGTCTATCTTCAGCAAATGAAGTTAAAGGAGAGCCTGAAATTATTTACCAATGTAGTAAAGCATTATCCATTAAATGCTGATGCTTTTAACTTTATCGGAATAGTACATACAGAGCTGGGAAACTATGATCTTGCAAAAGAGAATTATCTTATCGCTGCAAATTCCAGTAAATACAATACTCCGGAGAACGCTTTTCTTAACCTGGCTATGCTTGAGTTGAAACTGAAGAGGTTGGATAATGCACTTAGATACATTGAGAAGGGGCTGATTAAAAACCCTGAATTTGTATCTTTATACAATCTAAAGGGTAGTATATTCGAACAAAAAGGATTTTATAAAAAAGCAGTATATAATTATGAAAGGGCTCTTCAATTATCAAGGGTAAATGATGTCAGTATAAAAATAAATATAGCCAGAGGATATATAAAGATGGGTCAGCGCAGAAAAGCATTGAACCTGCTTGAACAAATGCTTGGCGAGGCCCCTTCTGCTGAAGTAAGAAAGATCATAATTGGAATGATAAAACAGGTAGAGAACAGGTGATATTCTTCTTATAGAATTACATATTTAAAGATTCGGGTCCCTACTTTTATTCTATTTACAATTTCCATCCCCTCTATCACTTTGCCGAAAATTGTGTATCTACCGTCAAGATGGGGTGTGGAAGAGTGTGTAATGAACCACTGGCTACCTTCTGTATCCTTTCCTGATGATGCCATTCCAACACTACCCTCTTCATAATAGGCCCTGGAGAATTCAGAACGGATAGTTTCTTCAGGCCCGCCCCATCCATCGCCCCTCGGGCACCCATCCTGTATCACAAAATTAGGCACTACTCTGTGGAAAGCACTTCTACCGAGATATCCTTCTCGAATAAGGTCCAGAAAATTTGATACCGACCCCGGTGCGTCATCGACATACAACTTTATTATTATGGCACCCTCATCTGTTTCAATCCTTACTCTCTGGTCAGCAGGGATATTTGCAATCCTTTCCCAGTCCAAAGATTTCTCCCGGATTGAATTATTTGCCTTATCTTCTTTTATCCCCCGAAAAAAATTCAAAGTTCTTTCAATATCCCTTTTTTTATCTTCATCCCCTGGCTTTTGAACCTGCTCAAGTGATTTTTCCAGAAATGTGAGATCTGATACAACTTCCCTGAATTTATGACCGGGATCTCTCAGTGCCGATGATGAGATCGAAATAAGGCTGCTGTCTCCGGATAGAATTCCTCTTTTGAAAATATCGGCAAAAATTTTTCTGAGAACATGGGAACCCTTCCCGGTAGAAATCTCTTTTTCAGGATCATATCCTTTTTTAGATATCATTTCGGATATTGATAACATTCCTGATGTGGATATTACTTTCTCAACTTTTTTAAAAGTCTCTTCTTCAATAAACGGATAATTCATCAGGTCTTCAGATAAGGCTATCAGCAATGAACCTTTTTCATATGGATCAACAGATTTTTTATAATAGCTTTTGATCATGGATGAAATTTCCGGTTTGTCCGGAGCGAGTTTGAGTGAAATTTTCAGAAGATTTGCCCCCGCTCTCCAATTCAATGTTTTTCTGGAAATATCAAAATAAGCCTTATAATCTTTAGCAGATCCGATTCTCATCAAAACCTCTGATGCAGCAACTGATATTTGATAACTTTTATTTGTAACGAATTTCAAAATATCACTTTTAACGATATCATACTCAAATTTTCCAAGTGCACGTATGCTGTTAACAACTATCCTCTGATCAATTCCATCGCTCAGGAAAGCCCGTAAAACTTTAACAACTTCTCCTCCTTTACACTTTCCGAGGGCAATGATCAGGTTCATCTTTACTCTGTCCTCTTTTTCTCTACCAATCAGATCACGAAGATCCTCAAAATAATTTGAAAGATCAACATTCCTTATCCGTGACAGAGCATTGGAAGCATAAAATCTTACATCTGGAGAATCACTTTTCAGAAGAGTTCTGATAACGGTTTCCAATCCATTCTCAGCATGCTTTTTTCTTAGTATAAACCTGTATATCCCAAGAGCCTGCCCTTTCATTATGAGGTCGTTGCCTCGCTTAAGTGAGGGATCACTGAGAAATTCAAGAGACTCATCCCCGCCACATTTGCCGAGAGACTCTAATATGGTCATTCTTACATTATCTGATTTTTCAGTTTTGAAACTTTTAAGGAGTCCGGGTTCTGCTTTAATATCTGCAGTTTGCCCGAGTGCATATGCAGCTGCCATCCGAACGCCCTGATCTTCATCAGATAATAGGAGTGTTAATTCATCTACTGCCTCTTTGTCCTGAATGGAAGCAAAAGACAAAGCTGCAT
Source organism: Candidatus Aminicenantota bacterium (assembly GCA_023136725.1). Taxonomy (GTDB): domain Bacteria; phylum Acidobacteriota; class Aminicenantia; order UBA2199; family UBA2199; genus UBA647. The sequence goes on along the minus strand of JAGLQR010000015.1, from coordinate 247 downwards.
ATTTTCTATAAAGCGGATTTTTATTGTTGAAGTAAAGAAAAAGGCCCTTACTGTCCCTTTGATCCTGAAGTGTATAGATCTTCCTTACCGTTTCATCTGAAAATATATTCTTTTCCTTGTTCCCCGTACAGGATAATAAAAGTAATAATGCAATAATAACAGTGAAAATTCTCATTATATCTCCTTTTTTTATTATACTCGATTTAAAAAAAAATGCATTTGAATGTAAAAAAAGAGAAAAAACCTC
>JAGLQR010000149.1 GCA_023136725.1 Candidatus Aminicenantota bacterium | reverse complement strand
GCAATATTCTTGTATTCCATAATTCAGACACTGATTATATTCGATATCCTGATGCAGGTAAAGGCTGATCTATTATGAATGGGCCGATTTTTTTAAACTTATCTCCATAATCTTTCTGTCTCCCATTTTTTCCACTTCCAGGATACAGCTTCCGATATTTATCCTGCTTCCCTTTTTAGGGAGCTTTCCGAAAAAATATGTGAAGAGTCCTGATATGGTTGTGAAATCTTTTTTCATCGGCAACTCGATATTTAACTGATCGTTAACCTCATCAACAGGAAGCTCACCCCTGATCAGGAAGAGGCCTTTCTCCGGCTGGGCGATAGAGCTTTTTCCGATATCAAACTCCCCCAGGATCTCCCTGAAAATATCATTAAGGGTAACAACTCCAATCGTTATACCGTACTCATCAAGCACAACAGCCAGATCCTGACTGTTTTTTCTAAACTCTTTGAGGATATAATTTATTGAGGAATATTCTGATATAAAAAAAGGCTTCACTGCCAACTCACTGAGCTTTGTTTTTTTGATTTCTTTTGTTATAAAAAAGGGAAATATTTTTTTCAGATAAATAATTGCAACTATATTATCAAGGCTGTCTTTGTATAGAGGGATTTTTGTGATCCCTTTTTCGATTATGATCTTTTTAAAGTTATCGAGGCTTTCCGAGATTTCAAGGGCAATTATATCAACTCTGGGGGTCATGATACTTTTTATATCCCTGTCTCCTATATCTAGTATTTCGTTGATCATTTTAAGTTTGTGGGGATTGTGTTTAAAAAATTGAACTTCTGATGCGAGGAAGTGTTTCAGTTCCTCAGTTGTAATATCCTTTTTTTTCTTTTTCCCTTTACCGGGGATAAGAAGGGAGGACAACTTGGAAAAGATCTTTACAAAAGGGTAAAAAAGTATTGAAAAAAATCTGATCGGAAGAGCGTAAATTGATGAAAGTTTGTCACCATGCCTGAAAGCATATGATTTCGGGATTATTTCAGCAAAAACAAGAATGATAAGAGTGGTGAAAACAGTGGACGATATAAGGATCATTTTATCATCATTGATGAACACCTTGGTAAAGAAGATTGTTGAAAGTGATGCAGCAGCAATATTCACCACATTATTTCCGATGAGGATAGTTGCAAAGAACTCATCCGGGTTTTTCAGGATCGACAGGAGGAGCCGGGCCTTTTTACCACCTTTTTTTGCTTTATGGTTGAGGCGGATGGAATTGAGAGAGAGGAGAGAGGTTTCTGCAGAAGAAAAGAATGCACTGAATAAAACCAGTAGAACAAACGGTAGTATATAAAGTAACATCATTTACCCCAATCCGGATTTTATATTTACCGGAAGGGATTTTCAACTATTTTTTTTGTTTATTGTATATCTGATAAACTATTTTGTATAAAGAAGCTCCGATGCAGTCGTTGATCAACTGAACATCTTTGGCATTTTCAGGGAGCCTCAATATCCTCGGTGCAAAATTTACGATACCTTTCATACCGAAGCCTATTAGTTTATCAAGCATTTCCTGTGCAACGGAATCAGGAACAGACAGAAGGGCGATCTTTATCTTGTTGTTTTCTTTGAGAAAACTTCCTAATTTGTCAATATGGAGGATGGGGATCTTTTTCTCTTTAAGTTCCAATGTAGTACCGACAAGTTCCGGTTTTTTATCGAACAGGGCTCTTACATTGATATTCCTGATTCTGAAAAGTTTATATTCAGATAGTGCTCTTCCGAGACGGCCAGCACCTATAACAACAACTTCCGCTCCCTTATCAATAGAAAGGATCTTCTTCAGTTCTTTGAAGAGGCGTTTTACCTGATATCCTTTTTTCTGTTTTCCTACAGATATTCCCAGATAGAAAAAGTCCTGCCTTACCTGGTTGCAGGAGACTCCTGTGATCTCTTCCAACTGCTTCGAAGAGATGTAGTCGTCACCCGGAAGGTCCAGTTTTAATAAAGCTTCATAATAGAAAGAAATTCTGCGAATAACTCTTAAACTTATCTTTTTTTTCATTGCCTACCTCTTTTTATTGTTCAAAGTCTAACTATATTCCAGAGGTGATAAAAAGTCAAGTATTTAACGATATTTTTTTGTTAAAAAATCAAATTATTCGTGCATGGAAGGATTGAAATCGTTAAAAATAAGTTATTTTCAACTTCAAGCCATTTTGTTTTCGATATCTTCAACAGATTTCGGAATGGGTTTTCCGAGTACCCTGTGTCCCTTTTCTCTTACGAGGACATCATCTTCAAGTCTGATGCCGCCGAAATCCTTGTATTTTTCAACGTTGTCGTAATTTATAAAATCTTTGTGATTTCCTTCAGATCTCCACTTATCAATGAGGGCGGGGATAAAATAGATTCCCGGTTCTACCGTAAGTACAAATCCGGGCTCAAGTTCTCTTGCCAGTCTGAGGTAGGCTGTGCCGAACTGCTCACTCCTCTTCATTTCATCAGTATAACCAATATAATTTTCGCCTAGATTTTCCATGTCATGAACGTCCAGTCCCATCATATGTCCGAGTCCATGAGGGAAGAATAGTGCGTGGGCGCCTTCTTTTACAGCATCCTCAATATTACCTTTCATTAATCCAAGGTCCTTAAGTCCACCGGCAATGATCTCTGCCGCCATCATATGGATGTCCTTGAATTTTCTTCCGGGTTGGACGAACTCAGTTGTAGTTTCAATTGTTTTTTGTACTATTCTGAAAACATCCTTTTGTTTATCGGAGAATTTTCCTGATACAGGAAGGGTTCTTGTTATATCAGATGCATAAAATTCAGGTGATTCAGCTCCGGAATCTATTATAAGAAGATCGCCGTCTTCCATCTTGTTCTCATGGCCATGATTATGAAGAGTTTCTCCATGTACTGACAATATTATCGGGAAAGAAGTTACGGCTCCGTACTTTCCAACTATTCCCTCGATAATACCCGTCATCTCTTTCTCATATTTTCCGGGTTTTACCTCTTTGAACATTGCATCGTAAATCTCAGAAGAGATATTAAGGGCTTTTTCGATCTCGGCTATTTCCCTCTCTTCTTTGTATGATCTCTGCTTTACAACTGCATTGATCAGTTCAATGGATGAATACCCCTTGATCATGGTGGGTTTTATTCCCAGAAGTACAGAGAGATCCAGTATATTCTCACCTCTATACGGAGGGAGGAAATGTACTTTACGTCCTTTATTTATCGCGGTGTCAAGGATATCTTTCATTTCAGATATAGTACCTGACTTTGATGCACCGATACTGTCTGATAATTTGGAGACCAGCGGCTGGGGGCCCATCCAGATAATATCATCTATAGTGAAATCCGTCCCGAAAAAATAATCTTCTCCTTTATCTATATCCAGCACTCCGTAAAATCCCGGTTTGTTAAGGCCGAAATAGTAAAGAAATGTGCTGTCCTGCCTGAAATGAAACGGATTAGCAGGATAGTTCATTGGTGAATCTATATTACCGGGAAAAAGAACAATTCCGGATCCGATATTATTTTTTAAAACCTCTCTTCTTTTTTTGTATACATTGCTTTCAAACATTATTCCTCCTTTACAGTTCTAATTCATATTCAGAATATCTGATAGTATTAAAGTTGCATGAAAAAATCAAACATGATCTGTAGTGATCTTTTCCCGATCAATCTTTGTTTATGATATGCCTGGCCATTTTCAGGAACAATTCAAGATCATCACAAAACATCCCTATGAGAATATTGCCGGATATCAGAAAGTTCATCTTTCCCTTGTTCTTATAATAAGGATCGGTGAATGTGACAATTTTACCTTCCTTCTTGATCAAACCACTTTTCCCTTTAACAAATTCAGTATATTTGGACAGAACTTTCTCTGATTCAGATACTGAATTGTTTTTGATAACGAAAAGTCTTAAAATTTTTCCACCATTTGAATATTCTCTCGAATAAACCCTGTTGAGAAATGAGTGACCGAGGAAATTGATATTGATAAATTTCTCTGAACCGGAAACTCTGTTTTCTGAAGGGAATTTAGAGAAAATTGCAGGATACCCTTTCGGTTGGGCTATCTTTCCGGATATCCCCTCAGCCAGTTTTTTCAGTATCAACTCTTCATTTTTTCCGAGATCAAAACTGCTTATTTTGACATATGCCGGACCTTTGAAAAAATTTAAAAGCCCCTCTTCATAATACCCTTCTGTTCCGATCTCGATAAAAACATCCTCTGTCGGCCTCTCCTGGGTATAAATACCGAATCCGTTAGAAAGGTCTGAGTGAATATAGATATCAGCAGTGATCTCGCCGCCATCTTCACTTTTATATCTTAATGAGTGAAGCTTAACAAATTCGAAGTTGAGGAAAAGATCAGCTCCCCCATTTATATATTCGAAAAGTGTGTCGGGAGTGTATGTCTCCATCTTACCATCAAAGGAGAATCCTTCCATTTCCGGGAAAAGGGAATATCCTTCCGGTGCTGTTCCGGGGAAGAGAGTAATGACCGGAAATATAATAAATAAAATTATGACAAGTGATTTAATTTTCATTTTTCCTCCAATAAGTTTTGATTTGTATCAATTCAATGCAGGATGATCAAAAATATATTTTAGTTTATACCGGGATCAAAGTAAAGAGAAAAAGCGTATGAGAAGAAGTAGTTATAAAGTTAAAAATAATTATTGTTTTTTGTTGACAAAACAGGAGTTTGGAATTAAAATATTTTTTCTTGAAAAAGGAGGTATTATGGCACATAAAATTACTGAAGACTGTATCAGTTGTGGTGCTTGTGAAGCGGAATGTCCGACTGAAGCGATCTCACCTGGTGATGATAAGTATGTGATCGATCCCGATAAATGCACTGACTGCGGAGCCTGTGTTGAAGTATGCCCTACTGAAGCGATCATAGCTCCTTAATAAAACGAAACTTTTTTTTTATGTAAATAAATAGATCTGCCTTTCATGAGGCGGATTTTTTGTGAAAATTTGATGGATCATCTTTGGACCGGTGATTCCAGAATATAATTAAGAGGAAAAAATGGAAGACAAATCAAAACTTTACGATAATATGGCTCTCTTCGATAAAATTCCGGTTTCTGCAAATAAAGTAATAGCTGTTGCAAGCGGAAAAGGGGGAGTTGGAAAATCAACTGTAACGGTGAACCTGGCACTTGCCCTTGCTTCGAAGGGTTATAAAGTAGGAATTATGGATGCAGATATCTACGGCCCTAATGTGCCGTTAATGCTTGGTGTGGATGATGTAAAGGTCAGGGCAGAGGGAGAGTTCATGATCCCCATTGAAAAATTCGGGATCCAGATCATGTCTGTCGG
>JAGLQR010000148.1 GCA_023136725.1 Candidatus Aminicenantota bacterium | reverse complement strand
TTGGACATTGCCTTACCATCTTTGTCAAGAGTCCATCCATGGGTAAGAACTGTTTTATAGGGTGAACTTTCCTTATAACTTATACCAACAAGCAGAGAAGAGTGGAACCAACCTCTGTATTGATCTCCACCTTCAAGGTAAAGATCAGCAGGGAATTGATGGCCGGGATAGTTTTCAAGTACTCCGAAAGATGAACCTGACTCGAACCAGACATCAAGTATGTCCATCCCTTTTTCAAAATCGGTTGATCCGCATTTATTACAAGTTGTTCCGGAAGGGAGAAACTTCGAAATATCATCTTTATACCAGCTGTCGGATCCATTCTTCCGGAAATGATCACGGATTCCTACGATGATTTCTTTATCTACAAGAGGTTCATTACACTTTTTGCAGAAAAAAACAGGTAAAGGCACTCCCCAATTTCTCTGCCTGGATATACACCAGTCAGGACGGTTCTCGATCATATTTGAGATCCTTTCTTCACCCCATTCAGGGATCCATTTTACTTTTTTTAATTCTTCAAGTGCTTTTGAACGAAGTTCCGCATTATCCATCGCAATAAACCATTGTTCCGTAGCTCTGTATATGATCGGTTTTTTGCATCTCCAGCAATGGGGATATGAGTGTTCTATATTTTCATCATGTATGAGGTTATTATTATCCTTTAAATCTTCGACAATCGTCTTATTTGAGGCGAATATGTGCTGACCTGCATATTTACCCGTTGAATCATCAAAAAGTCCTGTAGGGCCGACAGGGGCATAGATTTCAAGGTTATATTCCAATCCTGCTCTATAATCGTCCTCTCCATGGCCCGGAGCTGTATGTACACATCCTGTCCCCTGATCCAATTCAACATAATCGGTAGTTATGACAATTGAATCTCTGTTATAGAGAGGGTGAAGTGTATTAAGTCCTTTCAGGATATCACCTTTAAATGTTTTTAATTTTGTAAATTTTTTATTCAGCTTATTGGCGATATTCTCAACTAATTGATCAGCAGCTATATATAATTCGCCATTTGTCTCGAACAGGGTGTATTGATAGTCTTCCTTAACAGCAATTGCAAGATTTGCCGGAATTGTCCATGGTGTTGTTGTCCAAATCAGAATGTGTATTTTTTTTTCAGAATATTCGGTAAGTACATCAGGCAGTTCTTTGAGCAGGAATTTCACATAGATAGAGGGTGAAGTATGATTGTCATATTCAACTTCTGCTTCTGCCAGAGCTGTATGGCAGGAAGTACACCAATAGACAGGCCTTTTTTTCCTGATTATATTACCCTTTTCAACAAATGACCGGAATGTATCAATAATATATGCTTCATATTGAGGATCAATGGTTTTATAAGGATTATCCCAGTCACCAAATATTCCAAGCCGCTTAAATTCTTCTCTTTGAATATCAATATAGTTTTCAGCATAAACTCTGCATTTTTCCCTGATTTCAGGAATAGACATATCTCTCTTTTTCGAACCTAGCTTCTTATCTACTTTGATCTCGATCGGGAGTCCGTGACAATCCCAGCCGGGTACATATGGGGCGTTGAAACCCAGCATGGAATTTGTTTTAACAATAAAATCCTTTAAAAGTTTATTTAAAGCATGGCCCAGATGAATATTGCCGTTGGCATAAGGGGGGCCGTCATGCAAAATGAAAAGTTCACTATCTTTATTTTTGTCAATAATTTTTCCATAAATATCCATTTCTTCCCAGAATTTCAATAATTCGGGTTCTTTGCGGGATAATTGCGCTTTCATGGGGAAATCTGTTTTTGGAAGATTTAATGTATCTTTCCATTTGATCTTTTTTTCGCTTTCCATTTGTTTTGCTCTCCAAAAAGTTGAAAAAATTTATAGGAAATTATTTTCCACTATTTCTTATTATAAGTCAACACTATAGGATGATAAGGGTAGGGAAGTTACTCAAAGATATCCTGAAGAATAAATTGAGAATTTCTCCAGTTCGGAACAACTTTAACGAACAGATCGAGAAAAACTTTCTTGTCAAAATACTCTTCAATCTCAACCCTGGCATCTTCTCCTATCTTTTTTATCATTAACCCTTTCTTGCCTATAACGATCTTTCTCTGGGAAGGTTTTTCAACATGAATAGTTGCTCTTACATATATTATATTCCCACGATCTTTTATCTCATCGGCCTTTACAAATGTGGAATAGGGTAATTCATCTCTTGTTTGGTTAAGTAGTTTTTCCCTGATAAGTTCTGAAATATAGAATTTTTCCGATTGTACCGTGGATTCTTCTTCATCATAGAATTGAATATCACTTTCGGGAAGATAGCTGAATATAAGATCTTCGAGAAGATCAATATTTGTTTTTTTTAAAGCGGAGATGGGTACTATCTCTTTCCAGGGATACATATCTTTCATTCTATTCATTTTAACCAGAGCTTTCTCTTTTGCAAGTTTATCAATTTTATTGATCACGAGAAAAACATTCTTTTTGTCATCCAGCAGAGATATGATGAAATTGTCTTCATCTCTGTCTTTGATATCCACGAAATATAGGATCAGATCAGCATCCATTAAAGAGTTGTGAACATCCTTCATCATCTTCTGATTAAGCCTGTATTCAGGCTTATGGATTCCCGGTGAATCAAAAAATACTACCTGGCCTTTAGGAGTAGTATGTATCCCGAGTATTTGTCTCCTGGTGGTTTGGGGCTTGTCAGAAACAATTGAAACCTTTGTTTCAAGTATTGAGTTAAGGAACGTCGACTTTCCCGCGTTTGTCCTTCCTATTAATGCAACATATCCGGAATTTTTATTTTTTTTCATGGAATATCTTTACCTTTAAAATTCTATTTTTTTTTATCTCTGTAACCTGAAAAACATGACCATATATAACAATCTTTTCATTCTTTCTGGGGATTTTACCCAATTTGAAGCTTACAAGTCCTGAAACTGTCTGGAAGTCCTCATCCTCTTCAATCTCAATACCGGTAACATCTTCGAGTTCATATATATCTGTATCCCCGTTCACAAGGAAATAATCACTCTCTTTTACTATCTGTTTAACATCTTCATCATATTCATCCTGAATCTCTCCGACGATCTCTTCAATTATATCCTCCATGGTGACAACCCCTGAGACTCCTCCGAACTCATCGACAACAACTGCAAACTTTTGGCTTGATCTCTGGAGTTCTTTCAATAATTCAAGAATTCTCATTGTTTCCGGGATGAAGAATGGATCTCTTAATAATTTTGAGATTTCAACATCTTTTTTATTCCAGTAATTGAAGATATCTTTGGAAAGAATGATTCCTACTACATTATCCACTCTTCTTGAAATAACAGGATATCTTGATTTTTTATATTTTTTAACTATCGATAAGAGTTCTTCTGGTTTACTTTCCCTGTCAATATAGATCATATCCACTCTGGGGGTCATAATCTCTTTAACCAGCGTATCACCGAATTCGAGGACACTCTCAATCATTTCTGTATCTTCTTTCTCAATGACCCCCTCTTTTCTACCCTCTTCAATGAAAACTTCAAGTTCTTTTTCACTAAGATCATCACCTTCATTTATTGAAGGAAGTGCCCTTCTTCTAAGGAAAATTGAAAATACAAAATTTGCAGGTGAGAAAAACAATTTTGGGATTTTGTAGAGAGGTATGAATTTCTCAAGAATAAAGTCCTTGTTGAAAAAGGCGATCATATATATCAGAAAATCAAATATAAAAATAAAAAGGAATATCAAAACTGTGATCAGCAACAACTCATTGTCAAATATTTTAATAAGCAGAAAGTATGAAAAAATAAATAGTGATAATTGAAGAAAGAAAGAAAATGACTGAAGTGAATTGAGTATCATTTCATAATTATTTACAAGTTCGGAATTAAATTTTTTTTTCTTCCGGCGGTCATCAATGAATCCGGCCAGAGATACTTTAGAAAAACTCCTGAAGCTTATTTCAAGCATGTAGAATATAAATGTAATGACAAATAATATTGCATAGAAAAGAATCGTCATTTGATAACCCCTATAAAAAATGAATATTTACAAATTGATCTCTTCAAAATCATCCTTAAATATATCCATAATATAAAAAGTTGGTTTATTTTTAATTCCAGCTGTCTCTCCCGGATTTATTATAACAGTTTTTCCTTCTCTTCTGAAATCACACTCATGAGTATGTCCAAAGAATATAAAATCAGGTTCTCCCGAAAGTATAACTTCACGAAGTAGGAACGGCTCATGCATTAAAATAAATGATCTGTTGAAAAGTCTGAATTTATATGGAGGTTTGTTTATTTCACCACCAATAAGATTAAACACCCTCTTTAACTCAATTTTATCACCATCGCAATTTCCAAATACTGCGATTACTTCTCCATTAAAGTTCTTTAGTATTTCAGCTGATATTGGAGCGACAATATCACCAAGATGAAAAATATGGGAACAATTTCTGTCATTTGAAATATCAACAACTTTTTTCAAATTTTCAATATTGTCATGAGAATCTGACAAAAGTGATATCTTTAAATTTTCCACTTCAGGATTCTATCATAGTGATCTGAATAAAGAAAACAGTGGACCGGATTTTATATACATGTTTATTCGAAAATATAAAGTATCAGGAACATCAATGACTTTCATTGACTTTTGCGGGGAATCAAGTTATAAATATTTACAATATGTGCGGTGTAATTGGTATATTTGATAATGATGAAGTGATATCAAAATTATACACTTCTATGCTTACAATTCAGCATAGGGGCCAGGATTCAGCGGGAATTCTCACCTATGACGGGAAATTCCATTTAAAGAAAGGTAATGGCCTTGTTAATGATATTTTTGATCAAAGAAATATTTCCAGATTAACCGGAAATGTAGGGATCGGACACACCAGATATCCTACTATCGGAGAGGGATCTGTTGAAGATTCCCAGCCATACTGGGTTAATGCACCTTTTGGTATCGCAGGTGCTCATAATGGAAATGTAACTAATTTTGAAGAATTAAAGAGTGATCTTTTCAATAATTCCTTCAGAGTGATTAATTCCAACTCAGATATGGAAGTAATACTAAATGTCTTTGCAGACTATCTGGAAAAGCTTAAGGTTAAGGAGATCACACCGGAAATAATATTTGGAGCTGTAAGATATATTTATAAAAAAATAAAAGGCAGCTATTCTGTAGTTTTCTATATTGCCGGGAAGGGGATGCTCGGGTTTAGAGATCCATATGGACTACGTCCTTTATTGTTTGGAACAAACAAAGACAAATTATTACCATCATATGCATTTGCTTCTGAAAGTGTATCACTTGATGTTATGGGATTTA
>JAGLQR010000147.1 GCA_023136725.1 Candidatus Aminicenantota bacterium | reverse complement strand
AAAGATCAAAGAAGAAAAAAATTAATGGTTTTCGGAGAATCCGGGTTACTTGCTTTTGTTGTATTAGTGAGCATAATATTCCTTTTTAAATTTATACGTCTTGAGAAAAGGTCTACAAAAGAGATGGAGGAATTCTGGGGAAGGATTTCACATGAGATCAGAACCCCCATAACAGGATTAAAATCATTTCTGGAGAGTTTAAGGGATGGATCTATAAGTAAAGAAAAACTTCCTGATTTCGTTGAACTCGCACTTAAACAGATCAAAAAGCAGGAACGATTGGCAGAAAATGTTCTTACCGGTTCGTCATTTAAAAGTAATATCAATCTGAAGATCGAAGAATTTGACCTCATAGGTTTTCTCAACTCTTATTTCAGTGAGCACTCTGTTTCTCTTGCAGAGGGAAAGCTGTTTTATGATTTTCCGGATAATTCGACCCTTATTGTTCTTGGCGATCTGTATGCACTCGAAGTTATACTTGATAATATTATTGACAATGCGGAGAAGTATGCATCACCTGGCCTGAAATTAATTGTTGAAACAGAAATATCAGGTAAATCTGCTGGAATAATGCTGACTGATAACGGACCCGGATTTAAAGCATCCTGTTCTGAAAGAATATTCAGTGCTTTTAAATATATGAGAAATGAATTACCTGAAACATCACATGGGACAGGTATGGGGCTATACATATCCCGTAAACTGGCAAGGCAGATGGGTGGTGATATCAGTGCATCGAGTGACGGTGAAGGGAGAGGGGCGACATTAAAAGTATCTCTGCCACTGGGGAAATAATATGGATTACAGGATAGCAGTTGTAGAAGATGATGAGCTCATCTCGAGTATGCTGGAGTTGAACCTTGAAAAATGCGGATGCATTGTATTCAGTTATGAAAAAGCAGAGGAACTACTCAAGGACATACACAAAAAAAAATATGATCTTTTAATACTTGATATTATGCTGCCGGGTATATCCGGTGTTGAACTATTGAAGAAGATCCGGTCTGAGAATATAAACATACCTGTATTGATGATGACCGCCAAAACCGACCTTAAAAGCAAAATAAACAGCCTCAATATCGGAGCCGATGATTATATCCAGAAACCATTCAGTATGGAAGAATTGATAGCGAGAGTCGGTGCGCTTGTAAGGAGAAGCAGAGGCGAAAGGATGATCCCATCCAGCCGAATCACGGTGATTAATGGTTTCAGGATAAATCTTGAATCCAGAGAATGTGAAAGTAATTCCGGCAAACTGGTCCTGTCAGAAAAGGAGATTCGGTTTCTGGAGTTCCTTGTTATGAATTCAGGAGAACCTCAGAAAAGGGCTGACATCCTGGAAGAAGTATGGGGGATGGATGTATCCCCGACTCCCAGAACAATAGATAACTTTATATTAAAATTCAGAAAACTTTTTGAGAAAGATTCTTCAAATCCTGTTCACTTTATATCTGTACGAAATAAAGGTTATTGCTATATGGATTAAGCGTCTACTGAATCTTTTTTAGTACAACTATCAAACTCCCTGTTATATAAGCAATTACCCACCATAAATAGGCAAATCTTGAGTACAAGTGAAGATTTTTCGGAACTTTAGTGCCCAGACCTTCTTTGAAACGAAATCTCCACAAAAGCACAGCATCTAATACCATAACTGTTAATGCAGAATATCCAAGGAGGCCGTGAATTGTAAACGGAGAATTTGTTGATCCGATTATCATACAAATCGTAGCTGTAATATCAAGGACTACTCCAAGTGTTAAAAATCTAAGGATAAAATTTGACAAAACATGTTTTCTCTGTTCGGTAATGATTGCGATTGTATAAGATGCAAGTGCTAGAGTAACAATAGCGGATCCAATAACTAAAATAATTTTCATTTGAAATCTCCTTTTAATTCATTAACATTTTTTTAACGAATTTTTCATCATTATAGAGTTTTTTTTTTAAACGTGAAAGAGGTTTTTTCCAATTAATGTCACGACTCTGTCATAAATACTTGAAAGCACCCTGAAGATCGTTAATTATTCACATAATGAATGTTTACAAGGAGAATGCATCTATGTCAAAACCAAGATTTATCAAAATTACATTATTGGCTTCATTTTTCATGATCGTTTCACTGGCAGGATTTCAGAGCTTGCTTTATGGTGGGGGAATGAAGAAAGTTGAAGTAAAATCTGAGAAGAAAGAAAAAAAAGAGAAAAAGGAAAAAAAGAAGGTTGAGCCGAAAGAATTATTCTATAAAATGACAGTAACAGCAACCGGAACAAAAAAGGATACATTTGATATTCCTAAGGCAGTAAGTGTTGTTACTGATAAAGAGATCAAGGAAAGGTCTCCAAATAATGTCTCCGACCTGCTGCTGATGATGCCGGGTGTGGATGTGAACGGCGTAGGTTCTAACCAGAGCAGGCCTGTTATCAGAGGTATGAGAGGCCAGAGGATACTATTATTGCAGGACGGGATAAGGATGAACAATTCCCGCCGCCAGCAGGATTTCGGTGAAATTCCCGCCATTGTTGATATTTCCGAGATAGAAAGAGTTGAGGTTGTGAGAGGCCCTGCTTCCGTCCTTTATGGTTCGGATGCGATCGGCGGTGTTATTAATGTAATTACCAGACTCCCTGAATACGATATTACAAAAAAATCATTCCACGGCACTGTTGGTCATAGATACAGTTCACATGATTCACAGAATAAAGTGCATTTAAACCTGAATGGGAACTTGAAAAGGTTTGGTTTTGTCGTCAGTGGGAATTACAGGCAGGCGGAAGATTACATAGCTCCGGCTGGTACATTCGGGAATATTACCCTTGCTGATGAAACAATTGTTCATGGTACAGGACTGAGGGACGGGAGCTTGAATGTTCTATTCAGATATAAATTAAAAGATTCTATCAATTTGTCACTGAAATATGAACTATACAGTGCAAAGGATGCGGGTTATGGTTATGTTGACCCTGCAGATTATAATCCCGGGGATGCTGTTATCAATATCAGTTATCCTCATCAGGAAGTCGAGAAGTATACATTCAAATACGAACACAACAATATGGATTTCTTCCTCGCTGACAGGATGAGTTTTGTTGTATATACACGTGGAAATGAGAGGGAACTCTATAACGATATTTTTGTCCCTTTCGGTATCCCTGGAATGCCTTCAGCCGGTATAAACATAATTACCGAGAACTATTCTGATATTACATCTTCAGGACTCAGGATGGAGATGAACAAGAATGTGAAAAGTCACCTGTTCACCTATGGTGTTGATTATTTTGTGGACTCTACAAGAAATACTGATAAATTAACATCCCAGATGCTTGGTTTCGCTCCATTCCCGCTTTACCCATCTGTGAGTACGGTACCCAATGTACCCAATGCCAGTTACAAGAGCCTTGGTGTATTCATTCAGGATGATATTTCATTTAACGGAAGAGCATCTCTGATACTGGGAGTCAGATATCAGAATGCAAATGCTACCACAAAAGAGACACCAGGACTTGAAGGTATCTCGCTTTATGACAGTACAGATGATACATTCGTTGGAGCCGCTAATCTGAGTTATGGTATTACAGAGAACCTTAAACTGGTAGTTTCGGTCGGCAGAGGATTCCGTTCACCTAACCTTATTGAAAGATTTTATGACGGAGCCACACCTGAGGGGAGTGGATATCAGTCCCGGAATACAGATCTTAAGGCAGAGACAAGCCTCAATTTTGACCTTGGTTTCAAATTCAGGTCAAGGATTCACTTCCTGGAATTCACCTATTTTAACAACACCATTTATGATGGCATCAGAATCTCCCCGACCGGGAACACTGTCATGGAACTGCCCGAGTATAAGAATGTAAATATAGATAAATTAAGAATGAAGGGATTTGAAATGGCAGGAGGAGTTTATATGGATTTCGGGCTCTCTGTCTCATTTAATTTCACAAAACTCAGCTATGATGACCTCGGAATAGCAGAAACATCATATGTAGATACATTTACATCAAAATTTAATTTAAATGTAAGATATGATCATCCTGGTAATTTTTTCTGGGCCGGTTATGATCTGAGGATTACAGGTGACCAGAAGGATGTCCAGATCGGTGAAAATCCGATAGGCGAATTTCTGCCGGGATTTACAGTTCATAATGCCAGTATAGGCATCAACCTGTTCAGGAACTCAGATCACCCGCTGAGAGTTGCTCTTATGATGGGGAACTTCACAAACGCCCTCTATTCAGAAATCTCAAATGCAACTTTCTTCAGGCCTGCACCTAAGAGATATGTAGTACTTACATGGTCTATGGATTTTTAATAATGACTTTATTACAAAGTATCCTCTAATATTTATTTAAACTAAAAAGGGGAAGCGGTTGCCCTACCGCTTCTCCTTTTTTTTATCTAGGAAACAGCGGTTAACTTGCTCTTTTCCCCGATAAGGATAAGAATATCATTCTCAAGTATTTTCATTGAGGGGGAAGGATTAAAATACATTTTTTCTCCTCTCTTTATTCCGACAACCATTGCTTCTGTTTTTTCTCTCAGGCCGGACTCTCTTATAAGCTTGTCCTTTAATGGGGATTTGTCAGAGATCGTGATTTCCTCTACTGACAGGGGGATGTCACCTGTTTGTGTTACCAGATCGATAAGATTTACTACATTTGGTTTCAGGGTTGTATTGATAATTCTGTTTGAAGCAAGTGTTACAGGTGAGATAACTATATCCGCTCCTGCCCTGTAAAGTTTATTCTCATTTGACTTATCCTGCCCTCTTGCAATTATATGAATGTCAGGGTTCAGTTCTTTTGCACTCATTATAGTGAAAACATTATCCGCATCTCCTGAAAGCATTGAAATATATACTTTTGCCTTCTTTATTCCTGCAAGGATTAATGAATCTTCTATGGTTGCATCCATAAGGAGGATATTGTACCCGATCTCTTCTCCTGCTGAGAATCTCTCCCCGTTGCTCTCTATAATGATAAATTCTTCTTTTTGTTCTTTGAATGCTTTTGCTACAGTTTCTCCCATTTTCCCGAATCCCGCTATAACGATATGATTCTTCAAATTTGAGATATTCTTCATTTTTCTTCTCCCGAGGATCTTTCTCAGCCTCCCTTCCACCGAATATTCAGCAATAAGGCCTACCGAATATATAAATGTTCCAAGCCCGCTTAATATTACAAAGATCGTGAAAAGTTTTCCAAGGCTGGAAAGGGGGAACACCTCTGTAAAACCGACGGTACTTATTGTGATAAAAGTCATATAAAATGCATCCAGGACACTTACTTTCTCTATCAGAATGAATCCTGAAACATCGATCAGGACTATTGTGAATAGAAATATCAAAACTCCG
>JAGLQR010000146.1 GCA_023136725.1 Candidatus Aminicenantota bacterium | reverse complement strand
TAATCCTTAATCGACTAATATATTTTTTTATCTGCTATATGTCAAGGAAAAACAACTTTACATACATCAATTGAATATTTTATTTTGATCTTATAAAATCCATTGAAGGAGAGATGAATGAAAAAAGGGATACTCATTAAAATTGTTATACTGATAATGGCTTTAGTTCTACTGGTTTCATGTACACAAATGGGTGAAATACTTGAAAGGGCTGTGAATTACGGCCCATTGAGTTCTTCTGAAGTGTCAATGGGACTGAAAGAGGCACTTACAATAGGGACAAAGATAGCAGTATCAGGACTTTCTACAGAGGACGGGTTTTTGTTGGATGAAGCAGTGAAGATACTTCTTCCATCAGAAGCAGCGAAGGCTGTTAAATTGATCATAAAGATACCGGGCGGGAAAAAGCTCATTGATGATCTGGTTCTCAGACTTAACCGGGCGGCTGAATTTGCAGTAACAAAAGCAGTTCCCATATTTGTCGATGCGATAACATCTCTTACGATTAAAGATGCTTTTGATATCCTGCGCGGGAATGATACTGCGGCAACACAATATCTTCATGGGAGGACATTTAACAGCCTTTATAGTTTATTCAAGCCTGAAGTAAAAAAATCACTTGATAAAAGATTGATCGGCAATCTTTCAACAAGCCGTTCATGGGAGTTATTTACTAATAAATATAATAGTGTTGCAAGGTCGATAGCAGGAAAACTTACCGGGATAAAACCCCTTCATCATAAATTAGATGAATATGTAACCGGCAGGGCCCTGGATGCATTATTTCTTAAACTCAGCGGAGAAGAGAAGAAGATCCGGGAGAGTCCGATTGCCAGGACAACGGTATTATTAAGACGGGTTTTCGGTTCAGTCAACAGGTGATATTGAAGTTGTCCTTAACACCTGAAATTTTTTTTTGCTAACTCAGAAATGGACTCGCCTATTGCGAGTGATGCTGTTGCTGCAGGGGAGGGAGCATTCAATACATGGATCATATTATCCCCTTCTATGATTCTGAAATCGTCAACAAGGAATCCATCCGGTTCCAGGGCCTGAGCACGAACACCTGCCGGGCTTTTTTTAAGATGCTTGCTTTTTAACTCTGGAATGAGTTTCTGAAGTGATTTAACGAATACCGGTTTAAAAAAGGACCTTTTGTATTCATCAAGTGAAATCTTCCAGTGTTTTTTTGCCATCCTCCAGAATCCAGGATAAAAAGCAAAATCAATCATATCTCTTATTGAAATATGAAGTTTTGTATAGCCTTCTCTTTTCATTGCCATGACAGCATTCGGGCCTGCTTCAACACCACCACCGATCATCCGTGTAAAATGGACTCCGAGGAATGGAAATTTTGGATCGGGGACAGGGTAAATAAGATTTTCTACAAGGTGGTGATACTCCTCTTTGATCTCATAGTATTCACCTCTGAAAGGTATTATTTTCAGTTTAGGGTCAACTCCGCTCAATTTTGAGATTCTATCGGAAAATAAACCCCCGCAATTTATTAGGGATTTACACTTTATTTCATTATCGGGAGTATGTAAAATGATCTCCTTTCCATTTCGGGAGATCTTTTTTACTTTTGAGTTGAACATTATTACCCCGCCATTTTTTTCAAACAATTCTCCAAATTTTTCAGTAACAACTTTATAGTCAACGATTCCTGTTTCCGGGACCAGCATCCCTTTCACACCTGAAACATGGGGTTCATAATCTCTGATCTCCGATTCGTTTAAAAGTTTCAATCCTTTCAGCCCGTTCTCTTTCCCTCTCTCCATCAGTTTCATAAGATATAGGATCTCTTCCTCATTTGTGGCGACAACAAGCTTGCCACACCTTTCATGAGGGATATTTTCTTTTTCGAGAAAAGAATAAAGCATGTCTCTCCCCTTTTTACAATTTAATGCTTTTAGAGATCCAGGCTTATAATAGAGTCCGGAGTGGATCACTCCACTGTTATGGCCGGTCTGATGTTTTGACAGACTGTCCTCTTTTTCGACCACTACTATTTTCCCAAGGCATAAATTCGAAAGTGATAATGCCACTGCCATTCCTACTATACCACCTCCGATCACTGCAATGTCAAAAATTTCAGAACCGTTATCCATTTAAGCCTCCGGAGTAATTTTTCTCTAAGGGGAAAAAAAAGTCAACAAAAATATTCAGTAAAATTACTTGTTATTGAAGATTAGTGAAACGAGCTTATTGAATATGATCTCAGAAGGTGAAGATTTAAGGGATAACATTTCCTTCAGTCCTAGAAATTCTCTCCTCTGTTCATCAGCTTTATCCTGATCACTTAGTAGAATACTGACGGCTTCGGCACAATTTTTCGCTGTAAACTTATTCTGGATAAACTCACTTACAACTTTTTTCTTAAGGAGAATGTTTACAATGGAATAGAGTGATATCTTGAGGAAACCTTTCCCCAGCAGGTAGGATAATTTGTTAACTTTATAAACAGCGACAAATGGGAGACCGCATACTGCCAGTTCAAGATTTGATGTTCCACAACTTGCAAGAGCAGCATCTGATGCATTAAACAGGTCATACCTGTTTTTCTGGTTAATAATTTCCACTTCAATTCCCGAACTATCAATTATCTTTTCAATTATCTCATTATTAATATTATCCGCTTTCAGGATAATTGCTTTTAATTTAAATTGTGATCTTAAGATTTTTATTGCACTCAACATCTCCGGGAGTAATGACTCTATTTCAGATAGTCTGCTTCCGGGAAGAAGTGAAAGTACTTTTTCTCCATCTATGATATTAAGCTCTTTTCTAAATATGTCCCTCTCTTTATTGATCTTGATAGAAGGGATGAGAGGGTGCCCGGTATATGTAAAAGGTATTATTTCTTTTTTATAGATCTCCTGCTCAAAGGGGAAGATTATGAACATGTGATCAACATATTTCCTGATTATCTTTATCCTGGAATACCTCCATGCCCATATAGTAGGGCTAATATAATAGTAAACAGGAATCCCGGCCTTTTTCAGTTTTTTTGCCAGTCTCAGGTTAAAATCGGGATAATCTATCAATATTGCTCCATCCGCTTTTTTCCTCTTACAGGAATCAAGAATTTTGCTCATGATCTTTTTGAGTCTTAAGATACTTGACAGGACCTCAACTATTCCGACTATAGATAATTCTCTGCTGTGAACAATGAGCTCAACGCCTCTTTCCCGGAGTTCATCACCTCCGGCTCCGAAAAATGATACTTTGCGATCACTTTGTTCAAATTGCTCAATTATCTTTGAACCATAATTTTCTGCCGAGTTTTCTGCAGCTACAATCAGAATGCTTTTCATTAATTATTTATGAACTTGAGATTGGGCATCTCCTGATCGACCTTCTGTCCGAAATAAAATGCCCATTCATCATATCTGTTCTTTCCTCTGTATTCCATATAGCTTTCATCTACCGATCCACAGGAAACTCCTATCAGATTGTAGGATTTTATATATTTAGCAAGAAATTCAGGTGGTATTATAAGGAAGGTTTTGTTCCTTACGTTACTACTTTTCATTACATAGTTCCACTTGCCTGTATCACTTACGGGATCCTTATATAGTTTTCTTATGAATTTTTCTTTTTCGAGGAGTTCGATATCTTTGGGAAATGTATTGGGATATTTCTTCCTGAAATTTTCAATAGCTTTGACATATTGATTCCCTCTGAAAATCAATTCCTGTTCATTATCTCTTCCGATCTCTCTCTGCCACATAGATGCTGCCATGAGTGAAAATACAGCGAACATATTGATAGCAATAATTGCAGTTATGAGAGCATAACCATTTTTACCATTCGCCATAACCTTTCCCTTCCTCTCTCGGGTTGTTAGATATGCTCTTGATATCGATTATCCCTTCGGCATCTTCCATGTCGAAATCTTCAAAGTCGACCGGTTCATTTCTTATCAGTTCCCAGTCCGGTTTATTGGAGAAAGGATCGACCGGAACACTCCTGAGATATTTAGCAACAACAAGATCCTCAAGTGAAACCGGGTATTTGTTTTTATCTTTATAATATTTTGAAATTGAGTCCCTGATTTGAAAAAGGTTCTCTTTGAGAACCGCTTCCTTTGCTTTTATAATTGAATTTTTGTATTGAGGGATTACTATAGACAATAATATTCCTATTATTGTCATAACAATAAGAATTTCGACAAGTGTAAAACCTCTTTTCATAGGCAGATTATATCAGAATAAGAGGAAAAAAAGAATTTTAAGCTTTAGTGTTATATTCTCTGATAGCTTCGAGAATTATTTTTCCTGCAATTTTCAGTTTTGATGAATCAAGTACATATGCGATTCTTACTTCATCGGTCCCTTTTCCTTCATTGGAATAAAACCCTCCTCCGGGAGCAACCATTACAGTCTCTTTGTCTACATCAAAACTCTCAAGCATCCATTTAGCAAAATTATCAGAATTATCAACTGGCAGTTTTGCCATTAAATAAAAAGCACCTTCCGGTTTTCTAAGGATTATATCTTTATTCGATGTCAGAACTTCATAAAGTGTATCACGCCTCTGCTGGTATTCTTTCTTAATATCTTCAAAATATGAATGAGGAAGTTCGTATGTAGCAGCAGCACCCAATTGCTCGAGGGTAGGGGGGCAAAGTCTTGCCTGCGCAAATTTAAGTACGGATTCCATTACATTTTTGTTGCGGGTGATCATTGCTCCTATCCTGGCGCCGCAGGAGGAATACCTTTTTGAGATTGAATCTACAACGATTACATTTTCTCTGATCTCGTCTATTTCCAGAACACTGAAGTGCTTGGTTCCTTCATAAATGAATTCTTTGTAAACTTCATCAGCAATAAGGAAAAGATCATGTTTTTTGGCAACTTTTCCCAGATTACGAATCTCTTCCTCGCTGAATACAGTACCTGTAGGGTTATTAGGAGAGCAGATAAGGATAGCTTTGGTCCGGGTTGTGATCCTTTTTTCTATTTCAGAAATATCAGGGAGATGAAATCCGGTTTCTGCCATAGTGGGTACCGGTACGATCTTCAGGTCGGACATTGTTGCATACCCGTTATAATTAGTATAAAAAGGCTCCGGAATGATTATTTCATCCCCAGGGTCCCCGATTATATTAAAAGCAAATGATACAGCCTCACTTCCACCATATGTTATTGTAAGGTTCTCTCTCATAAGATCAATATCATATCTATGGAAGTAATTGATCATTGCATCTTTCAGTTCAATTATTCCATCTGAAGGGCCGTAAGACAAAACCTTCTCCGAGTAGGATCTGATTGCTTCAAAAAACTCCGGAGGTGTAGGAATATCCGGTTGTCCGATATTCAGATGATATACCTTTTTTCCTGCTTCTTTTGTTTTGATTGCGA
>JAGLQR010000145.1 GCA_023136725.1 Candidatus Aminicenantota bacterium | reverse complement strand
TCTTCCCCAGGATCACCCGATCTACAGGAGATACACCCAGGTATTTTGCATAAAGATAATTCCGTTCTTCAAGTAACAGGCGCCTGAAAGGAAAACTCTTTTCAAAATATTTCTCAAATTCTTTAAGTTCGTTTAGAAATCCTTTATCAGAAAAGAACAGAGAATGGGGTTTCGCCTTATTCTCCCTCAGGTTTTTGCTTTTCCCGGTCCCGGCCAGTTTGAACATGATGGGGAGGGAAATAAACAATATGAATATCACTGTATATCTGTTATTAATTATTTTTTTGATTATTTCTTTCATGATCTGCCTAGAACCTGAAATAAATAAAGGGAGAATATGTCCCCCCCAAAATAGCCATGATACTTACAATAAATATCCCCAGAAAAAAGAAAAAGCATACCATCTCTGAAAACACATTGATGGCAGATCGAATACTTCCAGGGAGCTTATCAAATGTTAGCGGACCAATACCTGCCCTGACCATGTTAGAAATAGGGAATGAGACCAGAATCCCCGCAATTATTGCGATAACTATTTCAATATTTGTATATAATGATACAAAATGTCTCGTTCCTTCACCTCCTCCGAACCCGAACATAGAACTCAACAAATCATATGCATATGAAGTATCGGGAGCACGAAAGATGCCCCATCCGATCACTACCACGATCATTGCATACAATATTCTCAATGGTTTCCAAACCTTTTTTTTCAGGAATTTGCCCAGCTTCCAATGTTCAATTATCAGAAAAAATCCGTGAAATAAACCCCATATTAGAAATGTCCATTCTGCTCCATGCCAGATCCCGCATATCAGCATGGTAATAAATGATGCGGTATAATAAGCAATATTCTCCACCTTGATCCCGAATTTGTAGTCTGAATCGATCTTTCTCATCATCTTGTAAGCAATAGGGAGGAAAATATATAATTGCAGCCAGTTAGACAAAGTTATATGCCACCTTTTCCAGAAATCTCTGATCGACACTGCGATGTACGGGTAATTGAAATTTTCGGGAATATTAAATCCAAGCATCTTCCCCAGCCCGACAGCCATATCAGTATAGCCTGAAAAATCCATAAAAATCTGCAGGGTAAATGTAAGTACGCCTACCCATGCAAGTCCGAATGTAAGATCTCCCGAAGGGACCTCAAATATTCCATTTACACATTTTGCAAGTGTATCGGCGATCAGGACTTTTTTGCCCATGCCGTATACAAATCTTTTTGCCCCTTCCTCGAAAGATGATTTAATTCCACTACCGGTTACCTCTGGAAAAAATCTCTGATGGAATGTGATCGGACCCGAAAATACTTTCGGGAAAAAAGAGAAGATAAAAGCAACATCCATTGGATCTTTGAAAACAAGATCTTTATTCCTATGCGTATCCACAAGGTATGAGATTGCAACGAATGTAAAGAATGATATCCCTATCGGAAATCCGGATGGTAAAATTGTACGGATACCATGTAATTCAGTCCCGGATAAGGATTCAATATTATCAAGTATAAAACCGGAATATTTATAGTACAACAGGATCAGAATATTTAATATAACTCCTGCAGATGTGATTCGGAAAGACAATTTTTCTTTAGAAGAGCCGGATATCAGGGCCCCGAATATCCAATTCACAATTATTGAGAACAGGAGAATGAGCAATTGCCCACCCATACCGAAGAAATAGAAGAAAAATCCTGCTAAAACAAGGAAGTACTTTTTTGATTTACTTTTCAGGATATTTCCGAAGAATAAAACAACCGGAAGGAATAAAAATAAAAATATCAGAGAGCCGAATTGCATTCTTTATGATCCCATTTTCAAATATAGGCTAAATCATTACCTGTTTGATACACCATCTATAGTTATGCCTGTTTTCTACAGACAATTATCACCCTTTCTGATCTTTCATCCCATTCTGACCCGGCATAATCCCCGAATATTTTCTCCACTTTAAGTCTGTTAGAATTCATCATTTCAACAAGGTCATTCTTTGTGTACATTCTTACGGACTCAAAATATTCTTTTTTACCGGATTCACTTTCAAAAATGATCTTCTTGTTGATCCTTCCTCCTGTTATCTCTCTCTCTTCCTTAACTGTAACTCCTTCAGTAATTATGGTACTGCTCTTTTTAATAAGGGTGTTCTTTATATACTCTGAGTTGAAAAAATCTATCCAGAATAAACCGCCGGGATTCAGAGATCTATAAATACCTGATATAACTTTCCGGTCCTCTTTTTCATCTTCAAAATATCCGAAGCTGGTAAAAAGAGAAAGTATAAGATCATAATTACCGGATATTTTTCTCATATCACATACTTCCAGTTTCAGGCCCGGAAATTTCTCTTTTCCGCTTTTTATCAATATTTCAGACAGATCTATTCCGGTAATATTATAGCCTCTATTCTTAAACAAAGAAGAGTACCTCCCCTCTCCACATGCAAGATCCAGAATTTTCCATCCCTTTTCCGGTACGACTTCCTTCAGGATGAGGTCAAATTGAGAGCCTGCATCCTCCATATTTCTGTGTTTGTAGATAAGCAGATAGTTTTCGTCGAACCACTCACTAAACCACTCATTTCCCATAATAGATCAGATACTATTTAATCCCATGCTCAACTTTATATGCTGCCCAGTTCTGCTTGAGCCAGAGGAACTCATTGAAATCATTCAACCTCTGGATAAATGGATTTGTCTGCTTCTCGTTCAAGATAGTAGATGAAGGTGCTGTCCCGTAATTATGCCCGGGCCATACTTTTAAATTTTCTGGAAAGGATATAAGTTTTTTCAGGCTATGAAACTCTACCTTTGCCTCTTCCTCAGTATAAGTCCCACCTACCTTCCCGACAAACAAAGTATCTCCTGTAATAAGATTATCGCCGGTTTTTATACAAACTGAGTCCTGGGTGTGTCCGGGAGTATGAATAAATTCGAAAGATACCTTTCCGGCATTTAAAACTGCACCATCACTAACTTCCAGGTCCCCTCCTCCACCTTTAAAAGTTACAATCTTTGCTCCAGTGCTCTTTTTTAAATAATCGTTCCCTCCTGTATGATCGGGGTGGGAATGAGTATTGAATATATATATAACATCAAGCTCGTATTTCTCTATTTCTTTCATTAGCAACGTAGGATCAGGAGAGGGGTCTGCAACTGCTGCCAGTTTTGTATTTTCACATCCGATGAGATAGGCATAATTCCTGTCTCCGCCTGAATTGATTTGTTTAAAGATCATTTTGTCCTCATTTGAAAAGTATAGCGAATTTTTCTTTATCGGTCAAAACAGGAATTGTTATATCAGAGTGATATATCTAACTGCAATTCAAAGATCGATCATATGGGAGTGATATTCCCGGGAAAAAACCAAGGACCCGGCTGGCCGGGCCCTGATTTCTATATTTTAGATCTTATTTTTTTTCTTAAGCCTTTTTACTATCTTTTCCATTTCAGTTACAAGATAGTTGAGGCGTTTGAATGCTTTCTGGAAAGGATCTGCAGTTGTCATATCGACTCCTGCTGTCTTAAGGATATCAAGCGGAGGACGGCTCCCGCCTGCACTGATAAAATCAAGATATTTTGCTTTGTTCTGCTTTTTGTTCTCTCCATGCAGGACATTGTCGGCAAGTGCCATTGAGGCAATAATACCTGTACTGTAAGTGTATACATAATAGTTGAGGAAAAAGTGGGGAATACCTGCCCATTCGTTCCTGATAAAATCATCCACCTTTACAACACCTTTATCATGGCCATAATAATATCTTGTGAGTTCAAGATATTTCTGGTCAAGTATATCGGCAGTCAAAGTTTTCCCCTGTTCAGCCATTTTATGCAATGCCAGTTCAAACTCCGCAAAAAGGGTTTGCCTGTAAAGTGTCACTCTAAACCCCTCTATATACTCATCGAGGAGGAAAAGTTTGAAAAGATCATCTTTTTCATTCTCAAGGAGATAATTGATAAGCAGGCTTTCATTAAATGTGGAAGCTATTTCAGCAAGGAATGTGGCATAATTAGAATTTGTAAAATGCTGCTTTTTAGAGGTGAACCAGGAATGCATAGCATGGCCCAGCTCATGGGCTAATGTGGACAAATCAGAGTAAGAACCATCATAATTCATTTTCACAAAAGGATGGACATCATAAAGCCCGCTTGAGTAAGCTCCTGACTGTTTCCCTTTATTCGCATATATATCTATCCATCTTTCATCAAATGCTTTCTTTAACCCTTTCTCATAGTCTGCACCGAGAGGTTTCATTACTTTGATGATCAGATCTTTTGCTTCTTCAAATGTGTAAAGTTTATCAACCTTGGCAACAGCAGAAGCATATATATCATCATATTTGTATTCTTTAAGCTTTAAAAGGTCTTTTTTCAGTTTCAGATATCTGTGAAGCGGTTCAAGATTTTCTCTGGTATATTTGATCAGATTATGATACACGCTGGTATCTATTGAATTAGGATATAATCTTGTTTTAAGTGTGTTTTCAAATTTTCCCACTTTTGAATTAAAAACATGCTTTTTTATTTCTGCATCAAGGAGAACTGCGAATGTTTTTTCAAACATTCTGTGGTTACCCCAATATTTTCTCATAACCCTGCTTCTGACATCCGGGTTCTTTGATTTTCTATATTTAGCATAATTGGAATAATTCAATTCAACTTCTTTTCCGTCTGCAAGCTTTATTTTTGCATTGGGCATTTCAACATTATTAAGGATCCCCGAAGCACGGCTTGGTGCACTGCTGAATAATCCTGTCAGAGATACTATTCTCTGCTGATCCGGGGGAAGTACATGTGCTTTCATTCTGAGTATCTCATCTATCTCAAATTTATAAACTTTAAGTTCAGGTTCTGCTTTGATGTATTCAGCAAATTTTTCTCCACCCAGTTTCAAAATATCAGAATTAACAAAAGAGATCATCGAACCGATCCTGATAAAATATGACCTCATCTCTCCCTTCATCTTTTGGAATAGAGGATTCCCCATATCCATATTACTTCTATTGCTTGCATATGAATATAATTTGTATCCTTTCCTGTATATTTTGCCAAGAGTCTTAAAAAACTTAAGCATATTTCCGGCAGACATTGTCCAATCTTTTGAAACTTCTGTTAATTGAGGAATAAGTTTCCCCAATTCTTCACTCCCTTTTTTCCATGCTTCAATTGAAGGGAAGATATCGCTGATATTCCATTTGAATTCTTCAGGCACTTTATCTCTTTCGGTCGTGGAAAAATCCGGAATATTCTTCGATGAACTGAATCCCGAAGATGGTAAAATCAATCCCGCAAATACTAAAACAATAAAGATCTTTTTAATTACACTCATTGAATTTCCTCCATTTATATTTTTTGTTTTACTAACAGATCAACAATTGTGTTCATTATCTCTTTCC
>JAGLQR010000144.1 GCA_023136725.1 Candidatus Aminicenantota bacterium | reverse complement strand
TCTGTTCAAAAGTGCAGGGAAGGAAGTTCAGGGAACTCCCGATCAAAAATATTAAACAATTATTAGTATCTTTCACTGAGAGATTGAAAAAATTAAATTTAAACAAAGAGAATTCAGGTGTAATTAATATTAACGACGATGATATTCTCCAAAATATCAGGTATGCTGATTCGGTATTTAAAGAAATAATCAGTAATAATCTTTCTTTATGGGGAATACAAAGTTCAATCACTTCTTTTTTTAATAAAAATGGAAAGATTAATACTGATACAATTAAACTTATCTCAAATACTGATCTATACCGGAATTCTCATCCACTACTTTGGATCGGCACTGACACATTCCTTAAAAACAGGAGTGTTCGGCTTGGAAAACCTTTACCCGATTTTGACTTGATCTATAAATTGTTAGAAGAATTTGAAAATCATGAGATAGAAAATTATCATTATTGGATCAGTTCGGATCACTTATCATCATGGAATGAATTTTTTGAGGAATTTCAAATTTTATACGATCTCAAATCAAACTTTCCACACTTCTCACTTCTCCCACATTCACCATTTCTTATACCTTATCCTTCAACACCTGCTTTCAAACTGATAACACGATCAGAGAATTTCACATCTCAAATTAAATATAAAAAGATAATAAAGGGATATGAACCATTATTTGACCTGACTCTGGTCGATCATGTTGAAACAGGGCATGAATATCTTAACAGATTGCTGAAAAATGAAACGCTCCCCGGGAAAAATGGATTTTTTGATTATCTTAAAAACGGGGAAATGAGAAATGCAGCTATTTCTGCATATAGTTTCCTCAAGCAGGAAAGGATTGCGGGTGAGGAGTTCAGGAACAAAAGGTCGCAGGATGAACTCCTTGAAACCGAAATAAAAGCAGCAGAGTTTATTACAAAAATAATCTGAGATAGGATATAATCTTTTCATGAGATCCGGTTCAGGAAAATTGATAGTTTTTGAAGGAATTGACGGTTCAGGAAAGACAACTATTTCCAGACTGTTTTTTAAACATCTTGAAGACAATAAAATAAACACATCCTGGTTTCGGGAGCCATCAGATTCCAAATGGGGGAAAAAAATCCGTGAACTTGCTGACAAAATGGATTCGATCCCCATAAATGATGAATTCCGATATTTTCTCGAAGACAGAAAATGGGATGTTGAGAATAATATTCTTCCATCTCTCAAGAAAGGGGAAATCGTCATACTCGACAGATACTATTTTTCTTCTGCATGTTATCAGGGAGCCAGAGGCATGGATGTAAAAATGATAATTGATGAGAACAGAAAGTTTTCCCCGGAACCAGATCTTCTCTTTTTGATAGATGTTGATATTCCAACTGCAATGAGCAGGATAAAGAGTTCAAGGGTTGTAGAAGCAAAACTATTCGAAAAAGAATCTTTTTTATTAAAGGTAAGAAAAAACTATCTGGATTTAAAATCTGATTTTATAAAGATCATAGACGGGAAAAGACCAATTGATAGTGTTCTCAGATCTGTAATTAACGAGTTCAATCAATTCTTTTCGCAGTAAAATATATCTCATTAATATCATCCTTGCTAAAAACAATAAATTTATCCTTTCCGATAAATCTTATCCTGGATGAGACATGAATGAATCCTCTCTTCTTATCCCAATTACCTCTGCAGAAAAAAGAAACACCTGATTTTCTTGATTTGAAAATCGCATAGAGAAAATTATCATATCTGGGATATTTGGAACTCTTATATTTATAGTACTTGAACCCGGCAATCCTCCTTACAAATATGTCAGTAAATTCATAAACAAACTTTCTGTTACTGAATACCCATTTCCCCTTGATCCTTTCAAGATAGTCCTTGTTCACGTCTGCAAATTTGCTGAATATCTCGCCCTGATGTAATAGAGGGAGAAATAAAAGAAAAGCAATTAAAAATAAAATTCTTTTTCTCATTTTCCTATTTTAAAAAATCTTTGATATTTCTGTAGATCCCATCAACGTCCAGTTCATATTTTTCAAGTAATTCTGTTCTTGATGCTACATCAATAAATTCATCAGGTACTCCAAGCGGAAGAAGATCAAAATTACCTCCATTCTCAGAAATAAACAACTCCCTGATAACAGAACTAAAACCACCCTTCCAAACACCATCCTCGATTGTAATTATTTTCTTATTCCTGCCAATAGAGGAGAGGATGAGTTCTCCGTCAACCGGTTTAATAAACCTTATATTGATAACTTTCAAGTTGATATTTTCTTCATTATAAAGCCTTTCAGCTGCTTCAATTGCGTTATAAACGAGAGTTCCGGCAGCAACGATAACACCATCATTGCCCGCTCTCATCACTTCACCTTTTCCAAAAGGAATTTCTGTGAATTCCTCCTTTATCTCTACTCCCCTCCCGGTCTCTTTGGGGAATCTGATAAAAACTGGTTTTTTATATTCCATTCCGGAGAATATCATCTGTCTCAATTCATTTTCATCCTTGGGAGCCATTAATACAACTCCCGGCAAAGAACGGAGGATTGAAATATCATATATTCCCTGATGTGTCGGGCCGTCATCGCCAACAAGACCAGCACGGTCTATTCCCACAACAATTGGTATCTTCATTAATACAATATCATGAATAACCTGATCTACGGCACGTTGAAGAAATGTTGAATAAATTGCTACTACAGGCTTGACTCCTCCCAGAGAGAGCCCACCGGCAAAGTCCAGCATATATTGCTCTGCAATTCCTACATCAAAAAAATTTTCCGGATATTTATTCTGAACCTGATCGAGTCCTGTCCCTGACGGCATTGCTGCGGTGAGGGCAATCACTGACCTGTCTTTTTCAACAAGATCCAGAACTGTTTTACCGAATACAGAAGAGTAGGAAGGTATTGATCCTTTTTTCTTAAATTTTCCATTGGAAATTTCGAATGGTGCTGAGGAGTGAAAAGAACTGGGGTTTTCTAATGCCGGATCGTATCCAAGCCCTTTCTCAGTTACGACATGAAGTAATACGGGAAAGTTATATTTTTTAGCCTCTTCAAACACTTTTATCATCTCTTTAAGGTCATGACCGTTAATCGGGCCTATATATTTCACACCAAGATCATTAAATAGTGATCCGGGAACTGTCATTACCCTCAGCAGTTTCAGTAGCTTTCTGGTCCCGGTAACAAGACTCTTACCCACCAGCGGGATCTTATTGAAAATTGACTGAACTATCTCTTTTAGTCGTATATAAGGCCGGCCGGTTGACAAATAATTAAGATATTTTGAGATTCCCCCTACATTCGGAGAGATGGACATCTTATTATCATTCAATACGATTATCATTTTCTGTTTAATATGACCTATGTTGTTCAGAGCCTCAAAAGCAACACCTCCGGTCAAGGCACCATCTCCGATTACAGGGATCACATTGAATGACTCTCCCCTTCTATCTCTTGCTATTGCCATTCCGGATGCAAATGCCAGTGATGTCGAAGCATGACCGGTATTCAACACATCATATTCACTTTCCGAAATATCAGGGAATCCTATTAAACCTCCTTTCTTTCTTATTGAGAATATCCTGTCTTTTCGGCCTGTTAGTATTTTATGTGTATAACACTGGTGACCGACATCCCATATAAACTTATCCTCCGGAGCATTGAAAACTTTATGTAATGCAATTGTCAATTCCACTGCACCGAGATTTGAAGAAAGATGCCCTCCATTTCGGGACACTACTTCAATTATAAGTTCTCTTATCTCTCCGGATAATGTTTTTAATTCTTTATATGACAACTTTTTAAGGTCATCCGGAAAATTTATTTTATCTAAAACATTCACTATTTACTCCTGTGGACCATCCTGCTGATCAACTCAAGAAATGGCGGGAAATCAATTCCTAATTTCTTTATGAGTTCGAGCACTTCCTTGTATTCACGTTCGATTTTTTTTTTTATTACTTCAGGACCGAAATATAATACAGAATTCGGACTTTTATTTGAACTGTCTTTATGAAGCTTCTTTCCTACCTCTTTTTCATTCCCTATAATATCGAGTAGATCATCAGCCATTTGGAAAGCAATTCCGATCTTTAACCCGATATTTCCGAGTATCTCATTTTTTTGTATATCAAGTCCTGCGATTTCTGCTGCAGAGAGCATAGTTCCTTTTATGAGTTCAGCAGTTTTTTTTCTGTGTATTTCATTGATGAGGTCTGTATCTCCATTAAAAAGCAGATCAAGTGACTGTCCCCCTGCCATACCCTCGATCCCGATGCTCTTTGTCAGGATCTGGAGAATATTGATCCTTTTTTCCAGACTAATTCCTGAATTGGATATCTTTTCAACAGCCATAGTAAGTAGTGTGTCACCAGCGAGGAGAGCAATTGCTTCATTGTATTTCTTATGAACAGTGGGCATTCCTCTCCGAAGATCATCATTATCCATGGCAGGAAGGTCATCGTGTATAAGAGAATATGTATGAATATATTCAATTGACACTGCAATATCCATGAATTCACTCGCAGATTTCCCAAAAGCTTCTAATAATGTAAGAAATATCAGAGGCCGGAGCCGCTTTCCTTTTATTGAGAGGGAATAATGGATCGAGGATTCCAATACACTCCGCTCAGCGTCAATACCACTAAGAAGAGCATACTCGATTTTATCTGAGAATTCGCTAAAATATTCATTCATATGAAAAAGATTTATATATTATTTTCATCAAAAAATCAAGAAATCAAATTTATCCTTGCATTTAAAACTGAATATAAACCTCTCAAAATACGACCAGAAGGTAATAAAATTTTGACATAATAGTTAAAAAAATCTATAATTAGGAATGGTTATTTTAGGGATTTCTGCATTCTATCACGATAGTGCCGTTGCTTTAATAGAAGACGGAAGGATAATTTTTGCTGCACAGGAAGAACGTTTCACCAGAAAAAAACATGACCCTTCCTTTCCATCCAGAGCATTCGAGGAAGCTCTCCGTTTTACAGGGTTAAAAACTTCGGATATCGATCATGTTATTTTTTATGAAAAACCTCTTCTTAAATTTGATAGATTGTTTTCAACATATGCACAATTCGCACCGAAAGGTTTAAGAAGCTTTCTCAGCGCAATGCCTGTCTGGTTCAAGGAAAAACTGTTCATAAAACAGACCATCAAAGAAAAAACAGGGATCGAAAAAATATATTTCTGCAAACATCATGAATCTCATGCCGCTTCGGCATTCTTTCCTTCCCCGTTCGACTCAGCATCAATTCTGACAATAGATGGTGTTGGAGAATGGGATACAATAACCGTTGGAAAAGGTTTAAAGAATAAGATCGAAATTGAGAAAACCATTACCTTCCCCCACTCTCTCGGACTGCTCTATTCTGCATTTACATATTTCACCGGTTTCAGAGTAAACTCGG
>JAGLQR010000143.1 GCA_023136725.1 Candidatus Aminicenantota bacterium | reverse complement strand
TGATGAGCGGTATGAGGCCGACAGGAATGCTCCATCTGGGCCATTGGGAAGGTGCATTGAAAAACTGGATTGCTTTACAGGAAAAGTACAAGAGCTATTTTTCCATTGTTGACTGGCATGCACTGACAACAGATTATCAAAATCCGGGAAATATAGATTCCTATATCCAGGAAACACTGATTGACTGGCTGAGTGTCGGTATAGACCCTGAAAAAAGTGTAATATTTGTACAATCCCAAATAAAGGAGATTGCTGAACTTTATCTTCTGTTCTCTATGATAGTTCCTCTGGGATGGCTTGAGCGGGTCCCCACCTTCAAGGAACAACAACTACAGCTGAAGGACAGGGATATTAACAATCTCGGATTTCTCGGATATCCCCTGCTTCAAACCATCGATATAATTATTGTAAGAGGGAATATGGTACCGGTTGGTGAGGACCAGGTGTTTCATCTTGAATTGTCAAGGGAGATCGTCCGCAGGTTTAACAACCTTTATGGAGAGTATTTTCGTGAGCCGAAAGAGTTCCTGACACCTGTTCCTAAACTTCTCGGGACAGATGGAAGGAAAATGTCCAAAAGTTACGATAACTCAATATTTCTTTCGGATTCTGCTGAATCAGTGGAAGCAAAGATCAAACCCATGAAAACCGATACAAGGAGACAGCGAAGAACCGATCCCGGTGTTGCTGAAGATTGTCCTGTATATTCAATTCATAAATCATTCTCTTCAGAAAGTGAGAAAGAAAACATCGTTAAAGATTGTGCAAGCGCATCGATAGGATGTCTGGATTGCAAGAAAATATTGATTAAAAATCTTAATAATTTCCTTGAACCTGTCAGAGAGAGGCGGGAAAAATATAAAAGTATCGATACTAAAGAGATACTTGAGAATGGAGCAAAAAAAGCAAGGGCAATAGCTTCTGAGACGGTTGGAAGTGTAAGAGAACTGATGAAGGTATAATTATGAATGAGATGCATTTTGATCCCGGGGAAGATGTTTATAACATCAATTCCGAATTTTTTAACGGGCCCTTTGATCTTCTCCTCCATCTCATTAGAAAAAACAAGATGAATATCATGGATATCAGGATATCTGATATTACATCCGAGTACCTTAAATATCTTGAAAAAGGGGAGGGGATAAACCCAGTCAGGGAGGGGGATTTCCTGATGACCGCTTCAACTTTAATATATATAAAATCGAGATCACTTCTTCCCAGAACTGAACAGGAAGGGCAGGAATCACCTGAAAAAAAATTGATAAGGACCCTCATTGAATTTGATAAGATCCGTAAAATATCAATACTTCTTAAAGAGATGGAAAAGAGGGAGATAATGTTATGGAAGAGAGAAGAAATAACAGAAAATTTTGAGAACAGGGAATATGATCTTGAAGAGGTTTCTTCATTCCAGCTTGCTGAAATATTTCTTAATATTGTCAGCAGGGAAGATGGAAAAGATGTTCTGTTTCTGGATAAGAAAAATTATTCGGTCGAAAAGATGCGAGATCAGATATTATCAAAGCTTGAATCAGATGGATTTATTAATTTCAACAAATATGCCGAATCACTCGATTCAGTTGAAGAGATCCTGGTCAGTTTTTTTACGGTTCTTGAAATGATCAAACGGAAGAGTATCATAGCAATTCAAAAGAGACTATTTGATACGATCTCAATATGGAAATATGAAAAAGGAGAGATCTCAAATTGAATGACGAGTCCGGTTTTACCGCTGACACACTTGAGAAACAAATATCTCTGATTGAATCAATTCTTTTTGTTTCCGGAGAACCTGTAGAGCCGGAGAAATTGATAAATTTCCTCGGATGCAAATCGATATCAGAGTTTGAAAAAATCATAGAAAAAATGGAGAAAATTTATAAAGAGGCTGGCAGGGGGTTATCTATAAACAGGAGTGGAGGAGGATTATATCTATCCACTAAACCTGAGCTTCATGATTCTCTGAATGAGTTCTTTACCATTAAAAGATCTTCAAAGCTTACAGTCCCTTCTCTCGAAACACTTGCAATAGTTGCATACAGAGAACCTGTTACTCTTGCCGAGATCTCCGATCTGAGGAATGTAAATTCTACCGGGCCTGTAAAAAGCCTCCTGCAGAAAAAACTGATAAAAATATCAGGAAGAAAAAAAGTTCCGGGCCTCCCTTTGCTATATTCAACAACGAAGGAATTCCTCCTTTATTTCGGACTTGATGATCTTTCGCAATTGCCTTCCCTTGAAGAACTTACAGAATTGTTCGAAGACAAAGAACAACCATCTTTATTTAATGATAAATAATTAATTTGTTAAGTAAAAGGAGGCCTTATGAAAAATTTTGTTAACCCGAATTTACTTGAATTAATGCCCTATAAGCCCGGAAAGCCGGTTGAGGAGCTTCAGAGGACTTATAATCTCGATCGAATAGTGAAACTTGCTTCAAATGAAAATCCTTTTCAGATCCCTGAAAATGTGAAAAATAAGATCCGTGAAGAGATCGATAATATCGCGACCTATCCATGTTCAGACAGCCACTATCTCAGAATGGCAATAGCTGAGAAGTCCGGCCTTGGCATCGATAATATTATGGTCGGTGCCGGTTCGGTTGAAATAATCAAAATGATAACCAGAGCATTCCTGAATCCCGGAGAGAAAGTGCTTACTTCTGAAAAAACTTTCCTTATGTATAAAATTGCTGCAATAGAAACTCAGGGTGCCGTGTCATTCATTGAAGCGGAAATGGATAGTGATTTCAGGTTCAGCCTGAGCAATATTATGGATAAAATTGACAAATCGGTAAAGATTATTTTCCTTACAAACCCGAATAATCCAACAGGAACAATAGTAGACGGGAAGGAAATAGCAAAGTTTATTGAGAGTGTTCCTGAAAATATACTTGTAGTTCTTGATAATGCATATGAGGAATATGTATCAAGGGGAGCAGACTATCTGACCGGGCTTGAATATATCAATAATAAAAAGAATGTAATTGTATTAAGAACATTTTCAAAGGTTTACGGACTGGCAGGCCTGAGGATCGGTTATGCATTAGGTCACCCGGA
The DNA here is from genome assembly GCA_023136725.1 of Candidatus Aminicenantota bacterium. Classification (GTDB taxonomy): domain Bacteria; phylum Acidobacteriota; class Aminicenantia; order UBA2199; family UBA2199; genus UBA647. The sequence goes on along the minus strand of JAGLQR010000143.1, from coordinate 2,357 downwards.
GACATTGTCAATGCTGAGCAGGGTAAAAGCTCCTTTCAATGTAACAAGGATAGCTCAGAATGCTGCTCTGGAATCTCTGAAATCCGATGATTTTAAGAATAAGTCCTATGAACTGAATAAAAAGAATAAATCATTACTTCTGTCCCAAATGTCAGAACTCGGGATAAAAACAATTCCTTCAGAGACAAATTTCCTGATGTTCTTTCCGGAAACAGATGTCACCGACCTGAATGATAAACTATTAAAAGAGGGAGTTATTATAAGGCCTTTACGTGCATTCGGTGTGCCTGATGCAATGCGGGTAACGATCGGATTCGAGGAAGATAATGATTTCTTCCTCGAAAAATTGAAAAAAATACTCGGCCGTTAAATTTATTTATCTGAGATCGATTTCATGTAATTAAAATAGCTCTTTATCTCTTTCGAAACCACAGGGGTCAGAAGAAGTATGGCGATAAGGTTCGGAATCGTCATAAAGGTTATAACCATATCAACAAAGTGCCATACCAGATCGAGTCCCCACACAGAACCGAGGAATACAAAGAAGCCGTAAACGAATCTGTAAGGTTTTATTGACTTGGGGCCGAACAGATATTCTGATGCTCTTGATCCGTAGTAAGACCATGAAATAATGGTTGAGAATGCAAACAATAACAGGCCTGCAGCTACAACATGTTTTGCTATATATCCGATCCCGATCACAGAGAACCCGTTCGAGAATCCTATTACTGTCATTCCAACACCTTTTACTCCACTGGTCCATGCACCGGAAACGATTATAACAAGTGCGGTCAGTGTACATATAATAATTGTATCGACCAGAGGGCCTACCGAAGCGACCAATCCCTCTCTCACAGGATGCTTTGTCTTCGCTGCAGCATGGGCAATTGCAGCTGATCCCTGTCCACCCTCATTTGAGAATAAACCTCTTGCAACGCCCTGCCTGATCGTGATCATGAATACAGCCCCTATAAATCCTCCTTTGGCTGCAGTTCCGGTAAACGCATCAGTGAATATAAGATAGAATGCATCAGGGATCTGTTTATAGAAAACTAACAATATTATTAGCGCACTTAAAAAATATAAAACAGCCATGAACGGGACAAGCTTTGATGTTACTTCGGCAATTCTTTTTATTCCCCCTACAATGACAAGGAGGACAAAGGCTGTAATAATTATCCCTGAAATATAAGTAGGAATATTATAATTCTTGCTAAGAATATCGGAGATAGAGTTTGATTGCGCCATATTGCCGGTCCCCATAGAACACAAGAGAGTGGCTCCGGCAAACACAACTGCAAGCCATTTGGAAAAAGATCCAAGTTTATCTTTCAGGCCGTATTCCATATAGTACATGGGACCGCCGGATACAGAGCCATCTTCATTTATCTTTCTGTATTTCAAAGAGAGTGTGCTTTCAACAAATTTAAGCATCATTCCAAGGAATCCTGTTACCCACATCCAGAATACAGCACCGGGGCCGCCAACATAAATTGCAAGAGCAACACCGACAATATTTCCGGTTCCGACCGTTGCTGATAAAGCAGTGGTCAAAGCTCTGAAATGGTTAATATCACCTTCATCGCTCTTCTTATCATATTTCCCGGCGATCACTTTCAGAGAGTGCCATAGTTTCGTGATATGAAGAAACTTGAATTTGATGGAAAAGAAAATACCTGTCGGTATCAGTAATGCGAGAAGCAGGTATCCGCCGATATACTCATTGTATGCTACAAAAATGCTGTCAAGCCAGGTCAAGAATGAATCCATAGTTGCCTTCCTTTTGAAATGGGTTAAAAGATTTTATAGCTTACGGGGAATGAAAAGTCAAATGTGAAATCGTGTGTTATAATGAAGTATGGGATATACAGATTTTCACTGCCATCTTGACAGTACAGATTTTAACGGAAACCGATCAGAGTTAATAAAAACCATTTTCACTTCGGGTGTCTCCACTATAGTGTCTGTAGCAGATCCATATGAAAATGGATCACATGAAATAACTGAAGAGATCGCTGAAGGAAATGATAGCATTTACATAATGAGTGCCGCCCATCCCCATAATGCCAAGGACTATTCAACGGTAGTTGAGAAAAAAATACTAAAATTTATGGAGCATAAAAAAGCCATCGGAGTAGGTGAGGCGGGGCTCGATTATCACTACAATTTTTCACCGCCTGATGTTCAGAAGAAAGTGTTCAGCAGGCAGATCGATATAGCAAAAGAACTTGGGAAACCACTGATAATACATTCCAGGGAGGCTGAACCTGAAATAATAAGTATGCTTGAAGATGCAAAGTTTAAATTCCCGGTTGTTTTTCATTGCTATACAGGAAATATAACAGATGCAAAAGAGA
>JAGLQR010000142.1 GCA_023136725.1 Candidatus Aminicenantota bacterium | reverse complement strand
GCATTCCTGGAAGAGGTGGAAGAACCGATATACAAAGTGCTTGATAAAACAAAAAAGATCAGAATAGAAACAGAAGAGCCGGATTCAGGAAGGATACTTGAACTGAAAATGGATATTGTTGGCAGAAACATAATCAAATGCACAGGAATTAGAAACTTCCCTGATGGTGAAGTTTTTACAAGTCCTGATGCTAATACTGTCGAGGGTGAAATTTTTGTTGACCTTCCGGTGTATTACAATGGCGTTACAATCCAGGGGATTTATCTGAAATTTGAGAAAGGTGTAATAACTGAATATAAAGCTGAAAAAGAGCATGAAACATTTAGAAAGATCATAGAAACAGATGAAGGCTCCCACAGGCTTGGTGAAGTAGCACTCGGGATGAACAGCGGATTAAAGACTGCTCTGAAACATCCGTTATTCGTTGAAAAAGTTGGAGGGACACTCCATATTGCTATCGGAGATTCCTATCCGGAATGTTTTGTGAAGGACCCGGGATCGGAAAAGAACCGTCCCCAGCTTGAAAAATTCTATGATGACGGCAAAGCTAACAGATCTGCACAGCATGTAGATATCGTAACAGATTTCAGGCCTGGCGGAGCCGGAAGGTCAGTCTGGCTGGATGATGTTAAATTAGTTGTGAAGAATAGTATCTGGACAACTCCTGAAGAATAAGTTTTCAATTCAGGTCAACAAGGTACCTTGATGAGTTCATGCTGAATTCACCATGATACTCTATCTTGTTCTTTAAAATCCGGAATACCTTTCTGTATTCTTCAGAAGAGAGGGTTTTAAATATTTCAGATGCACTTTTCCTCTTTGTCCACTCAATAAATTCCACTCCCGTTTTTTCAAGCAACAGACCCTCGCCATTTCTACACTTTTCACATACAACACCTCTGAAGTCCGGCATAACCCATACTTTCATATTGTGTTGCGAATTGCATTTATGGCATTTCCCTGTTTCAAACATCATCCCCTCTATCCTTAATATCCATACCATAAAATACAGAATGAGATATTTCATCTCTGTCCCCTTTCTACTACTGTTCAGAACTGATTTAATTAACTTATATATTCTCTCTGTATTGAAGTTGGGGGGAACAAATTTCATAACTATTTCCGCTATCAGATAAAAGTAGAATATCCGCCCGGGTTCAGACACTGTCTCAAAATAACTTGTAATTATGTCACCTTTTGAAAGGGTGGCAAGCTCCCTGTCCTCCTTCCTGTAAAAGAAAAACTCCCCTTCGGTGAACAGCTCAAGCAGAGAGCCAAACCGGTTCTTTCCCTTTGATGATCCGGGGGCTACTATTTTCTGAATCCCGTTGCATGAGGTAAGCAGATGGACGATCTTGTCCTGTTCATTGAAAACATATGAACCGATGACTATTGCCTCTGCGGATTCTAAAGGCATTTTTTAGATAAGTATCATTGTTGAAAGTCCGAGGAAAAATAACAAACCCAGAACATCCGTTAGCATTGTCACGATAATACCGGAAGCAAGTGCAGGGTCCAATTTAAATCTATTAAGTACAATTGGAACTATCGTCCCGAAGAGTGCTCCCATTATCAAATTAAAAATTATTGCACTCCCGAAGATAAGTCCAACCTCCCACTTTCTGAACACAAGAAATGTAACAATTGAAGATATCGCGCCTATTATGACTCCGTTACCGATACTGACAAAAACTTCCTTCATTAGTATCTTCTTCGACCTTTTCCATTCCAAAGTGCCTATAACAATCTCACGAACCATAATTGCTACGGTCTGGTTACCAACAACTCCTCCAATAGCAGGTACGATATGCATCAGAACCGCAATGAGGATGAACTGCTCAATTGTCCCTTTGAATAATGAGATAACAACCGCTGAAAGAGATGTTGTAAAAAGGCTCAAAAACAGCCAGGGCATCCTTTTAATAATTGACTTACCGATCCCTAACTCAATACTATAATCCTGGGTAACACCGGCAAGTTTATAAATATCTTCAGTCGCCTCATCATGTATAATATCAATTACATCATCAACTGTTACAACTCCGACAAGCTTATTCAGATCATCAACAACAGGGATCGCAAGGAGATTGTAGTTTGCAACTACAGATGCAACCTCTTCCTGATCTGTAAAAACATCAACCTTGTAAACATCTGAATTCATTATGTCTTTCAGTTTCATCTTTGACTTGATCAGGATCAATTGCTTTAAAGATACAACTCCAACCAACCTCTCCTCTTCATCGATGACATATAGATAAAACGGTACCTCAACCTCTTCTCCCGCCAGCTGAATTGCTGATATCGCATCTGCAGCGGAGGTTGATCCGGACAATGCAAGAAAATCTGATGACATGATCCTTCCGGCAGATTCCTCCGGATAAGAAAGCTGTTCCTGTAGATCAACAACCTCCTCATCTTTCATTTTTTTAAGAATGTCGATCTGCAGATCTTCTTCAAAAAGGGGAATTAGAGATGTCGCATCATCAGAGGACAACTCATTCAGGATTGGAACAATATTCCTGATCTCAAAATCTGATAAAATTTCAACTGCTATTTCAGGTTTTATCTCGCTGATAATTTCTGAAAATTTCGGTAGTTCAAGCTTCTTGTCGAAGAAAAGCTGGAAAACTATCTGACGCTCTGATGGACTTAAATGTTCAATTAAAGTAGCAACATCTGCATAATGCAGCTTTATCAGAGCATTCCATAAATGCCCGAGCGTGCGCAGTTTTATAAACTGCTTTGTAAATCTCAGCAGTTTTTCCAGTGCTACATCTTTCATTCAGGTCCCTTCTCTTTTAACCTTCTTCTTTTTCTTCTTCTAATTTTCCGGCTTTATCTTTCGCATCAGAAAGAAATCCGATCAATTCATCAACCTTTTCCGGTTTTACGGTTATCCCTTTCTTTGTAGGCCTCCACTCACCATTATCGGCCAGATAATAGATCCTTACTGAAATGAAATCAGATCCCTTGTAATTGCTGGCTTCAATTCTCAACCTTTCTGTATCATTTCTTTCAATTTCCCCAATTATCATTATTTCTCCTCGTATCAATAATTGTTCAATTTAACACTTTTTTCTACCATGGTCAACATAGGCTTACATGTTGAAGAATTCAGATTTTTATATTAACATTAAAAAAAATCAATTCATACCGGAGCAGAATGAACCATGATAACTAAATATAATTCATTTAGAAAATTCAGGGAACTGAATGGGAAGGCAAAAAGACTTCTCCGTAGCAGGATCAACCTGCTACCGTCAATGATCGGAGATGGCTCCTTTTCATTTTCTCCTTATGTAATAAAGTTCTATATAAATGAGGTCTGCAATGCTTCCTGTATTTTCTGTGATATAGGGACAGGAGACAAAGAATCTGTGTTCTTCCGGCAAACAAAAAAACAAGGTAGCAACACTCTCTCACCTGATAACTTTGAGAAAATAATAAATGAAGTGAAAAATCTCCAACCTGAGATCGACATTCATGGACTTGAACCATTGCTTCATAAAGATATTGATCGTATATTGCATATAATCAAGAGTGCCGGCCTCAGGATCCACTTAGTAACAAATGGAATACTATTAAAAAATTATGCTGAAGTTCTTATAAAGAACAGAGTTGATAAAATCACAATTTCGCTGGACGGGACGAGAGAAATTCACAACAAGGTCAGGGGAGACGGTATATTCGAAAAAGCTATTGAAGGTTTAAAGCATTTAAAAGAATACCGCTCCGGGATAGGTGAAAATGTTACAGAAATAACTACAAATTTCACTATAAACCATCTTAATTTTTTTAATATTTCAGAATATGCCGACCTGATGCTTAAGAAGATCAAAGTTGATGCAATAAGATTCTCTCATCCTTACTTTGTCACAGAAGATGCAAGCATCAGGCATAATGTCAATCATCCCGAAGTGGGACAATCTTCTCCAGTGAATATCAGGAAATTAAATCTCGAAAAAATAGACACGGGAATTTTATGGGATCAACTTGAACTTGTCTATAAAAAATTCAACCCTTTTAATGTCAGCTTTAATGCAGTATTCAAAGATATAACATCACTTGAAAAGTATTATTTGAGTCCTTACAATTCTGTATCAAATATGAGATGCTCGATCCCGTGGAAAACATCAACAATTCTTGCAAATGGTGATGTAATAATTAGTAACAGGTGTTTCCTATATAAAACCGGGAATATTCATGACAACAGTTTCCGGAAAATCTGGCGTGGGGAAAAATACAAAAATTTCAGAAGAGAGCTCAAACAAAACAAATCTTTCCCTCCCTGCGCAAGATGCTGCGGGACACTCCCTCGATTAGGCAAGATTTAATCGAATTTGTATTGATTTAAATACATTATTGTATTATATATTTTTAATGCGATTTATTCTGAATGTACCCAACGCACTGAGCATTTTAAGGATGATGCTTATTCCACCGATCTTTATTCTGATCCTGCATTCCACACCGAAGAATTATTGCTGGCTTATTGTTGTATATTTTTTTTCAATACTCTTCGATTTTCTTGACGGATACATCGCGAGAAGATTTTCGATGGAAACGGCATTTGGGAGATTACTCGACCCGGTTGCCGACAAATTGTTAATGTTCTTCATACTTATAGCATTGATAATCAAAACAGATTTCCCCCTGTGGATTGTTATCCCGATCTTTCTGAGAGATTTCCTGATACTCCTTGCAAGTTTTTTTATTTACAGGAAAAGCAGGGAGATCAAACCCTCCATCACGATCGGAAAAATTGCATTCGGCAGTTTGAGCTTCCTGATTTTCCTCTATATAGTCGGAATGAATTCAGGATCTGATCTCGACCTGTTAAAGAAATTCGTGTCTGTATTTACGTTGAATTTTCTTTTGTGGTCCTGGATCGAATATTTGTTTGTATATCTGAGGGAAACATGACAAAGAAGAATGATATATTGATAATTGAAGATGAAGTTGATATCGGCATTCTGCTAAAAGAATTCCTGGAAAATAACAATTTCAATATCACCCTTGCAGAAGAGGGAAAGGTAGCAGTCGAATTATTGAAAAGGAAACACTTTGATCTCCTTATCGTAGATATGCTTCTCCCGGGAGAGCATGGTTTAGACATCATAAATATGAAGAGGCATAATTCTATAACTCCGGTCATAATTGTTTCAGGTATCTATGATGAGAATGAAGTCCTTCATCGGATGAAAGATTCTAATGTGAAATTTTTTCTGAAAAAACCATTCGATCTTAACGACCTTCTTGAAAAGGTCAATTCAGCAATTGATGCAGATCAGATATAACTCTTTCAATTCATTCCTGAAAAGAAAATTCCCGGGGTTTAAAGTAAGAAAGATACCTATTAACGCAGGATTCTCCTGTCCGAATAAGAATGGTGATATCTCTGATGAGGGGTGTATCTTTTGTGACAATTACGGTT
>JAGLQR010000141.1 GCA_023136725.1 Candidatus Aminicenantota bacterium | reverse complement strand
CATTAACCTGAAATTTGAATACATAAGCGGTGAAAGTAATGGTATCAAGTATTCAGGGATGTATGCGGTGGCTGGATACAGATTCAATAAAATTGAACCGATAATCGGATTTGAATCGTTTACACCAATTGAAGAAGGTGAAAAATATACAAATTTTTCAGGTGGTATCAATTATTTCCATTCAAAGAATGTTAAATTCCAATTCAATTATATAATGAGATCAGAAGATATCACTGATGTTGATAATGATATCATCTATGCTAATTTCCAGTATTCTTTCAATTCAAAGAAATAACAGGATATTAATTATAAGAAGGCCCGGAGGCGTTGTGTCCCGGGCCTCATTCTTTCTAAATAAGATAGATTTTTAAAGGAGGGATCGGGAGAATCTTAGTCCCTCTTGAGGAGCCTTCTCCGAGAATTGTCAATTTTTCCATGTCGGGAGTAATTTCATTATCAATCAATGCTGCCAGTAATGATGCACCTGTTGGAGTACAAAGTTCTGTATCGATCGGCCCTTTTTGCCACTTAATATTAAATTTATCAAGTATGATTCTAGTTGCAGGAGCTGGAACGTCAAGTATTCCATGAGAAAATTCAATTTTACCCTGCCCGGTTCTGACCGGTTTCAGAAGAGAGGCCGATGGTGATATCCCAAGCAATTCCATTCCTGAAACAGCGCCTATGATATCGATTAGTATGTCCTGAGCCTCGTGTAGAACAGTCCCCTTATGATCATGCCCGTGGTGATGCATGAGTTTTTCAAAAACCTGCATTTTATGTGCTTCGTTTTCCGCTTCAATAAGAATTTCCAACACTTTTATTCCGAATTCTCTATAAATATTTCCAATATTCAATTCTTCAAAACTTGCATTTAATAGTTTTTTTATCAGCTCTGCATCAACATGGTTCTTCTCCGCTTCAAGTGAGATGATCAATTGAGTAGCCCCATCAACAGTTTTACCGGAATTTATCTGGATATTTCCAATTTTTTTTCCGGTTTTTATCATTGCAAGGGAAACGGCATTATAATCAGCTCCTGCATCAATAAGTGAGGCAGTAAACATATCACCGGCAAAGCCACCTGAACCATCCAATACAAGTTTCATCTATTTCTCCAGTATGAGTTATATTGATCAATTATTAGAAAATGAATAATATCAGAATAACCGGATATCGTCAAAAAGTTTGGTAAAAATATAAAATTGAAATTGAGGGAGGTTTTTGTTATATTGGAAATATGGAAGAAAAAAAAGTTCTTGTAATTGATGATGAAAGTAATATTCTGGATTCAATTAAGATGGTCCTTGAATATGAAAAATACCATGTGAAAACAGCAAAATCCGGATTGGACGGTGTCGAGATTTTCAAGGAGTTCAAACCTCAGATAGTTCTTCTGGATGTAAAGATGCCCGGATTTAACGGCATAGATGTCCTACGTAATTTGAAAGAAGTTGAGAAGAATGTGGAAGTCATTATGATATCCGGACATTCCGGAATAGAAGAGGCTGTAGAGGCCTCGAGGCTCGGGGCGTTTGATTTTCTGGAAAAACCGGTGGCAAGAGAGAAACTCACCTTAGCTGTAAGGAATGCTTTTGAAAAGAATTCACTTGTAAGGGAAAATTTCTTCTTAAAAAATATTAATGAACAGAAATATCATATGATAGGTGAAAGTTTGGTAATGAACGAGCTGAAAAAGACTATAGCTAAAGTTGCCAGAACTAACTCAACAGTGTTGATAATGGGGGATAGCGGGACAGGAAAAGAATTGATAGCGAGGAACCTCCATCTTCAGTCTTCCAGAAGGGATAAAAACTTCGTTCAAATAAACTGTGCTGCAATTCCGGAGGAATTGATAGAAAGTGAGCTCTTTGGACATGAGAAAGGTTCATTTACGGGAGCTTTTGAGAAGAAGATAGGTAAATTTGACAGTGCTCATAAAGGCAGTATTTTCCTTGATGAGATCGGTGATCTCAGCCTTAAAGCTCAGGCAAAAGTTTTGAGGGTGCTTGAAGAGGGTGAGATACAGAGAGTGGGATCTTCGGAAATAAAAAAGGTTGATGTAAGGATCATTGCTGCAACTAACAAGGATCTTCCCGAAGAGATCGGGCAAGGAAAATTCCGAGAAGATCTTTATTTCAGGCTTAATGTAGTTCCGGTTAATTCTCCTTCACTGAATGAAAGGCGAGATGATATTCCTCTTTTGATCGAACATTTTCTGAAAATATTTTCAGAAGAGAATAATTTTAAAAAAAGGGAATTTAGTACAGGCGCAATTGAATCAATGAAAAGATACAATTGGAAAGGAAATATCAGAGAGTTAAGGAACGTGGTTGAAAGAGTCATGATCATGACAGATTCAAAAAAAATAGGGGAGGGGGACCTTCCTGATTATTTTAGGACTAATGATTCCTCAGAAGTAATAAACCTGAGTGATATAAAAGAGTGGAAGGATTTTAAAAAAGAATCTGAAAAATTCTTTTTAGAAAAGAAATTGAATGAGTTTAATAATAATCTGGCAAGAACTGCAAGGGAAATTAATCTTCCACGTAGCAACCTCTATAAAAAGATCGAGAATCTTGGTATAATAGTTAATAATAACAGGGAAGCAGATAACGGGCTGCCTCATGCAAATGGGGAGGAAAGTCCGGGCTCCGCAGGTCAGGATGGTTTCTAACAGAAACTGTCTGCCGGATTCGGCAGATAAGGAAAGTGCCGCAGAGAAAAGACTTCCTGCATTGCAGGTAAAGGTGAAAAGGTGAGGTAAGAGCTCACCATCCGGTTTGGTGACAGGCCGGATTGAGGTAAACCCCATCCGGAGCAAGGCTAAACAGAAAGTGATTGAAGCTTGTCCGGCTGATACTTTCGGGTTAGCTGCTTGAACGGTTAAGTAATTAGCTGTCCAGATAAATGGCCCGTCCAGACAAAACCCGGCTTACAGTCTGCTTCCCTGTTATTGAGTACTATTTATAAAATGAGCTCCTAAAGATATTTTATTCCTTATAGCTGCATTAACAACTAGAAGAGACGTTTGAACACTGTCCCGAAGGTTGACTATACTATTTGACATCTCAGTTTTCTGATAAAATTTAAGAATTCTGTGATTCAGATAATTAAGATCGGATTGAGCCCTGGACAACCTTTTGGAAGTTCGAATAATACCGCTGTAATTCCACATTGTATGTTTTACCATTATCTGATCCTGGAGAAGCAGAGCCGGATCCGCATTTTCCTGAGGGAAAGGATATTTCCATTCCGGTATCTCGGAAATTGTGTAATTTGAATTTTTACTATCAATGATCTCGATTATATCTTTTGCAGATCTTACTCCCCATACCAGTCCTTCGAGAAGTGATACGGATGCAAGCCTGTTGGCGCCATGAACTCCTGTGGATGACACTTCTCCGATAGCATAAAGGTTGGTTAATGATGACCGCCCTTTAAGATCAGACAAAACACCCCCGCAGCTATAGTGAGCAGCAGGAACAACAGGTATGGGTTTTTCTTCTATATTGATCCCGTATTCAAGACATTTTGAATGAATTGTAGGAAATCTGTCTTTAATATCAATTGTTGCAAATGATGCAAGGTCGAGATAGACATAATCGAGCCCGTCTCTTATCATTTCTTCATAGATAGCTCTGGATACTTCGTCTCTTGGTGCCAGTTCTGAAAGGTGGGAATATTTCTTCATGAAATATTCGCCCTTTCTATTCATAAGTTTTGCACCTTCACCTCTTACTGCTTCAGAGATCAGAAAACTATCGCCCTCTTTTTTAAAGAGAGAAGTGGGGTGAAATTGAACATATTCAAGATTTGCAAGCCTTGCACCGGCTCTGTATGCCATTGCTATTCCACTTCCGACAACATCTGAAGGATTTGTAGAGTTAAGAAAAATACTGCTTAATCCGCCGCTGGCCAGTATCACTTTCTTTGCAAATATCCGTTTTATAACACCCCTCTTCTGATCAAGGACATATGCTCCTAAAGTTTTCGGCTCTTCATATGTCCTGACAGGATTATTTGAATGGTGATTTGATGTGAGGATGTCTATAGCAGTATGATTATATAAAATATTAATGTTGGATTCAGGCGAAGTAAGAAAAGCTGTAAAGTGTTCCTGGATTATTTTCCCGGTCATATCCTTTACGTTCAGGACACGTCTTTTTGAGTGTGCACCTTCCCTGGCCATATCAAACCCACCATCATTTGTTGAGAATGGAACTTTAAGTTTCTTAATAAGAATGTTGTTAACAAGGTCTACTGAATCTGATACAACCTGCTTCACAGCAGGTGGATAGTTGATATTATCTCCTGCAATCATTATGTCGTTTACGAAAGAATCAATTTTCTCACCTTTCATAAGTGTTGCTATTCCCCCCTGAGCCTGATTAGTGTTTGTATCGGATAGATCCTTGCCCTTTGTGATAAGAATCGACTTGATGCCTGCCTCAGAGAGTGTCAGAGCTGCAGTAGCACCGGCGATTCCACCACCGATGATGAGCACATCGGTTTCAAGATATTCATTCATATTTGTTCTCCATGAACATTATTCTGATATTTCAAGGCTGAGGTCAAGTGAACTGAAGGAGTGTGTCAATGCTCCGGAAGATATAAAATCGATTCCTTTACAAAGTTTGTCCTGGATATTTTCTAATGTCACATTTCCGGAAATTTCATATTTAACACCGGGAATTTTTAATTTGACCGCTTTGTCCAAAAGATCAATATTAAAATTATCCAGCATTATTATATCCACTTTTTTTGATAAAGCTTCTTTCAGTTCCTGAATATCAGTAACTTCAACCTCTATTTTTATATTTTCAGAGTTTTCCCGAACAAGATCTACTGCTTTTGAAATAGATCCTGCCATTTTTATATGGTTATCTTTGATCATAGCCATTTCTTTTAGGTTCATTCTGTGATTTGTTCCACCACCGTCAACAACTGCTTTTTTCTCAAGATACCTCATGCCGGGGGTGGTTTTCCTTGTGTCAAGCAGTTCTATTCCGGAATTTTGCATAAGGACTGTAAAACGTTTTGTAAGGCTGGCGATACCGCTCAATCTTTGAAGAAAATTTAATGCTGTTCTCTCTCCTTTTAAGATTGAGGTCTTTCTTCCGGCCAATTTTATTACATGGTCCCCTTTTTCAACAATCGTTCCGTCACTTTTCAATACTTCGATATTTACTGAACTATCTACTTCTGAAAAAACTCTAGTGAAAGTGCCTGTTCCTGAAATTATTCCGTTTCCTTTTGCAATAACTAGTGCAGAGATATCTGAATCATATTCAGTAAGTGAGTTTGTTGTTACATCATTCTGAACTTCATCTTCCTCTAAAGCAAGAAGTATTATTCTTCTTTCCAGATCTGATACATGGTTCATGGGCAGATTATATTAAAAATTTTTATTTGAGTAAAGAATTTTCGAAAAATTGCAATATAAA
>JAGLQR010000140.1 GCA_023136725.1 Candidatus Aminicenantota bacterium | reverse complement strand
TTGAATTAAATAAAGAAAAATTCTTTACGATTCTGGGGCCCTGTGTCATCGAGAGTGAAAAGATGACCTTGCAGATCGCAGAATCGATTAAGGATATATCTGAAGAATTAAATATTGATGTGATATTTAAAGCATCATTTGACAAAGCGAACAGATCATCGATAGATTCCTACCGTGGCCCGGGGATCGATGAAGGTTTGAGAATATTGAAGAAGGTTAAAGATGAATTAGAGCTTCCTGTGCTCTCGGATATCCATGAACCGCAACAGGCTGTTCAGGCAGCTGAAGTATTGGATATCATTCAGATCCCTGCATTTTTATGCAGGCAGACCGATCTCCTGACCGCCGCAGGGGAAACCGGTTTGCCGGTCAATGTAAAGAAGAGTCAGTTCATGGCTCCGGAAGATATGGAATTTGTTGCCGGAAAGATAAGATCAACAGGGAATGCAAATATACTTCTAACTGAGAGGGGAACATTTTTCGGATACCGGAACCTTGTAGTCGATATAAGGAATATACCTGTAATGAAGAAGACAGGTTATCCCGTGATCATTGATGCAACGCATTCTGTTCAGAGGCCGACTGCAGCTAATGGTGTGACAGGCGGCAATCCTGAGTTTATTCCTCTTATTGCAGGAGCAGGACTGCTTGCAGGAGCAGACGGAGTTTTCATTGAAGTACATCCGGATCCGCAGAATGCACTTTCAGACGGGGCGAATTCACTTGATCTTAAAAAATTAAAATTGCTGTTAATTAGGTTGGAAAAAATATATAATATAACCTGATGAACATGATTGAGACCGGAAAAGAGGTTCTGGAAATAGAGGCCGGAGCAATATCAGGATCAATAAAGAAGCTTGGCAAAAATTTCGAACTGGCAGTTGAAATGATGTTCAATACCAAAGGCCGTATCGTTATAACCGGTATGGGAAAATCCGGCCTGATCGGGAAAAAAATTTCCGCCACTCTCACTTCAACAGGTTCACCATCGGTATTTCTTCATCCATCTGAGGCTCTCCATGGAGACATAGGGATCATCAATTCAGATGATTTAGTAATCGCACTCTCGACCAGTGGGGAAACCCATGAAGTGATAAGACTTCTGAACTTTGTTAAACGGCTTGGTGTGGGGCTTATTTCTCTTGTTGGTGACATGAGTTCCTCTCTTGCAAATGAGAGTGATGTATCCATTGATTGCAGTATTGAAAAGGAAGCTTGCCCGATAGGGCTTGTCCCGACAGCTTCTACTACTTTGTCTCTTGCTATGGGTGATGCACTTGCTATAGCATTGATGAGAAAGAAAGGATTTGGGGCAGATGATTTCAGATATAATCATCCCGGAGGAAACATAGGTAGAAAACTGCTTAAGGTTAAGCAGTGTATGCACCTTCCCGATAAGCTTCCTGTGGCCAAAGGGTCGAGTCCGATGCTTGATGTGATAAGGCTTGTTGATAAAATGAAATATGGAGTTGCAATAATTGCAGATGAAAATCTTGTAGTAGAAGGAATTATAACAGATGGGGATCTCAGGCGGGCATTTCTGAAGGGCAATGATTTTTCGAAATCAATTGTTTCTGACTTTATGACACTTAATCCGGTCACAATATCACCTGACAGCATGGCTGTGGAAGCATTGAATATCATGGAAGAAAATAAAATAACCTCTATCATTGTTGCAGAAGGAAAAATATTGAAAGGATTTGTTCATCTGCATGATCTATGGAGAACGGAGATGATCTGATGGATCAGAAAGAATTAGCTAAAAAAATCAAACTGCTTATTATGGATGTTGACGGAACGCTGTCAGACGGGCGTTTTTTTGTTCTTCCCGACGGGGAAACGATAAAGTCTTTTGATGTAAAAGACGGTACCGGGGTTTTCTTTGCAAGTCTTGCCGGAATCAAAACTGCTATTATCACAGGTAAAGCTTCGAAGGCTGTAAAACAGAGGGCGGATGAGCTGAATATAGACGATTATTATGAAGGGATATTTAACAAAACTATTCCTTTCTATGAACTATTGGAAAAATATGGATTGAACAAAGATGAGGTTGCTTATGTCGGAGATGATATAGGTGATGCCGAAGTAATGGGAATGGTCGGATTTTCTGCTGCTGTCGGAGATGCTCATCCACTGATCAAAAGGATCTCACATTATATAGCAAAAAGATATGGAGGCAGGGGAGCTGTCCGGGAAGTGATAGATTTTATCCTGGATGCTCAGGAGAAGTGGCCTGAAATATTTGCAAGGATAAAAGAATCCGATAATGTAGAGGATATACTGAAAAAAGTGAATTCTTAACCGTTTTTTTCTAAAACGGCCCTAATTATTTCCGAAGGAGTTTCGAATAAATACTCTGCTCCACTTTTGCTCAATTCTTCCCGGCCTCGGAAGCCCCACAAAACACCTCCGGGGATCATCCCGCCGTTTACTGCAGTTTGCATATCCACTCCTGAATCACCAATGAAAATAGTTTCGTCCGGA
The DNA here is from genome assembly GCA_023136725.1 of Candidatus Aminicenantota bacterium. GTDB lineage: Bacteria > Acidobacteriota > Aminicenantia > UBA2199 > UBA2199 > UBA647. The sequence continues at coordinate 2,966 of JAGLQR010000140.1, read as the reverse complement.
GAGAAACTATTCTTGTTAAGCATTTGTATTGCAACATCAGGTTCAGGTTTTTTAGGGATACCTGCAACAGCTCCCCTGACATCCAGAAAATTAATATCTGAAAATAGTTCTCCCACCTGAAGTTTTGTAATGTCATCTCTCTTATTTGACAATATAAACATATTAATGCCGTTTTTTTGAAATTTTTTCAGCATCTGACAGATCCCTTCAAAAGGGATGGTCTTCTCACGCCAGGAATTTATATAGATATTGATGTACTCCTTTATGTAGTACCGGAGCTTATCTGAATTGAGTTCTGGGAATGATAGCTCTACAAGCCTGGTAACACCATCGCCTATGAACATCTTGTATTCATCAGTGGAGTATATAGGAAAGCCCTCCTTTTTCAGGAGAAAATTCATGGAATATACTATTGATGATAAAGATTCTATGAGAGTACCGTCAAGATCGAATATTATTGTTTTAATCATAATTTATTGTTTTTATAATAGAATTTTCAGGATATTCTGATAATTACAAAAGTTATATCATCTGTAAAGTGATCGGATCCGGTAAATTCCGTTAATTCTCCCATTATCTCTTTTTTTATTGAGTCCGGATCTTTATCAGAATTTTTAATAACTACATTTTTAAGCCTTTCAATGGAGAATTGCTCCTCATCATTGTTCTCAGCTTCAATAACTCCATCAGTATAAAGAATAATTATATCAGCATTTTCCAGTGATTCCTCTCTGATATTAAACTCTGATCCGGAGAACATACCGAGAACAGTATCTCCTTCTGTTAATTCAATTGCCTTCCCGTTTCTAATAATAATAGAGGGATTATGTCCGCAATTAAGATATTGCATCAACTTTTTTTCAGTATCTATGGAACATGTGAAAGAAGTTACATACAAGTTTGGTTCGGTTGTTTCCGCGATCAGATCATTAAGATACCTTATCGTCTTCAGAATATCTTTCTCCTTTCTGATTGTATAGACAAAATTTGCTCTCACAATAGACATAAGAAGAGAGGCCGGGATACCATGTCCGGATATATCATCTATTGTAAATACTGAGTTATTTTCACTGAGTTTAATAATATCATAATAGTCCCCGCCGACACTTGATGACGGAACATTAATAAATGAAAAATCTATCCCCTTCAGATCTATTTTTTCACTCATTAAAAAGGATTGCTGGATATCTCTCGCTATCTGAAGTTCTTTCTCTATCCTCTCTTTTTCCAGCAGATCCTGGTACATTTCATATTTATTTATTGATATCGCAACGAAAATTGACAGTCCTCTAAGAAGTGATAAGAATGTCTCATGTATAGGTTTCTCAGAACTGATCTCAAGGAAACCAAGATGTTTGTCCTTTGTCCTGAGAGGGAATAAAGCCTGATCACTTTTAATTATGGTCAAATTCTGTTCTTCTTCGGTATCATTTTTTTCCTGCTCAATAAGCTTGTAGATCTTCTTCTGAGAATCAACCATAACATTAATTCCGGTGGCCGGTATTATTCCGGTAATTATATCTTTTAGAGTATTAAAAACATCTTCAAAGCTGAATGAAGATGAGACAATCTTGCCCAGTTCTATTAATTGCCCCTTCTCTTTAGATTCGCTCATTACATCTCTGAAGAGGATGGCATTCTGCAGGGGGATTGAAATAAATGAAGAGAATTCTTTCAGGAGTACTTCATCATCATCTGAGAAATCCTCATCAATCTTGTTTATGGCCTCAACAACACCTATGAGAGTATCCCCGGATATTACAGGAACACCAAGAATTGAATTTGTCACAAAACTTGTTTTTTTGTCAACAGTTTTTTCAAAGCGTGGATCTTCTGCACAATTATTGATCACGACACACTCTTTCCTCTCCGCTATCCATCCTGCAATACCTTCCCCTTTTTTTAAAATTATTTTTTTCAGCTCCTCTTCTTTGTTTCCGGTTGCTATTTCAAAATACAATTCCTCCTTTCTGGGATTGAAGAGAAAAATAGAGGATTCTTCACAATTCAGATATGTCTTGATCTTTTCTGCAATCGTATTCAGCAGGTTCCCTAGGTCAAGCTCGGAGTAGAGAGTGGTCAATTCTGATCTGAGGATATTCATATCAGTCATAGACAAACTATAAAGAAGAGCAGAATTGAAGTCAATAAATATACGATCAAAATTTGGGATACAATACTGATTTACAACTACCGGAAATTAGTATATAAAATGTAAATGGAATCGGTTAAAGATGATAACAGATGTTTTGCATGCGGGAAAAGTAATCCGATAGGGTTGAAGCTTGATTTTGAGAAGAGGGGAGAATATACAGTTTCATTACTGAATTTCGATAAAAATTTTGCAGGATGGGAGAACATGGTCCACGGAGGAATTCTTTCAACCGTTCTTGATGAAGTTATGGTTAAATCTGCGAACAACAATGGCTTCACCTGTGTGACCGCAGAACTGAATGTCAGATATAAAAAACCCTGCCATACCGGGATGGAATATGAATTGAAAGGGAAAGTGGTGGATATAAGAAAAAACATAATTATTACTGAAGGAAAGATCTTAAATATGGATGGAAAGATCATCGCTTCAGGTTCCGGAAAACTATTTATCATTAATCCTAACAGGGGTTCAATAAAATGAAAACTGTAACATTCGATATAATCTCAGTCATCAAATTCAAACTTGATATTATAAAATATGAGAAGATCTCTTCAAAAGTGGGGTGGGTGCAGAAGGGAATTGAGATAACTTCAAAGCATTTTCCCGGGGTCATCAATTACCTCTCAAAGCAGAGCATCCTTGCAAATTTATACAATTATAAAATAGTCATTGAATCTGAGAAAAAAAGGAGTAAGGAGTTCATAAATAAATTGTTCTCGATATGGATCAGGAAGGAGCGGGTCAAGAGGCGGGTATTTGTGATAATTGAAGCAATACTTATACCATTCACCGGAATACTTGCACTTCTGCC
>JAGLQR010000014.1 GCA_023136725.1 Candidatus Aminicenantota bacterium | reverse complement strand
GGAAATATAACAGATGCAAAAGAGATAATATCAAGAGGTTACTATATCTCTATCTCAGGTATAGTAACTTTCAAGAAGTCTGATTTCTTAAGAGAGATAGTTAAGATGATACCTGTTGAAAGGATATTTTCCGAGACAGATTCACCTTACCTTTCGCCTGAGCCTTTCAGAGGGAAAACAAATGATCCCTCAAGGGTGAAGATAGTTGCAGACAGGATTGCTGATATCAAGGGGATATCACCTGAAGAATTGAATATTGAAATAAAAAATAATTTCGATAAGATCAGGAATTCAGAAAATTGAGAATAGCCGGTGTAATACCGGAAAGGTCATTAATGTTTTCAGATAATTCATTGTTTTTTCTTCCCCATGTTATGAGTGGTACAGGATTCAGTGTATGAGCCTTACTTGAATTGTCCTCCAGATTCCCATGGTCACTCGTTATGAGAAGTGTATCTTTCTTGCGATCCATTAACGATATAAGGGTAGATAAAAGCAGATCCAGATCAGATATCAATTCTATCTGTTCAGCAATATTCTTTCTGTGGCCGTAAATATCAGATTGGAAAAATTCGTAAAGGATAAGATCAAAATCTCCTGAAGTTCTATATAGTACTTCTGCTGCATCCTCAGGGGAGAAAACGGGAAGATCGAGGCCGTATTTTAGTAGAGATTTGTTCGAATAATCCTGATATAGTGATAGCTTTTCTTTTATATCTCCTGTATCAAATGGTTTGACGTTATTCGAAATAAGAATTGATGATGTGACAGAAATTCTCTTTTTGAACTTATCCGGAAAGTTATCGGAGAAAATCAGGTTACCCTCTTTGTCAATATTAACATTTGAGTTAGAAAATAGTTCGGAATGGTGAGGATATGCATTTATAAATTTTGCTTTTTTCCCTGAATTATTAAGTTTAACAAGGAGGTTTTCCTCACTTATCACCTTTCGCATGATCTTGTTCGGGAAGGAGCCGATATGTTTTGAAAGAAGTTTTGGTATATTTACTCCGGTAAATATCGTGGTCTGTCCGGTAGCACTCTGGGGGGTTCCATCAATACCCAGCAGAGGGTCAATGGGCTTAAGGGTGAAGTTTGGAAGATCTACTGCGGAGTTATCCCATAAACGCAATATTTTCGGGTTAGCTGCAATAAAGGGATTATTGCCGTTTGATTTCCCTATCCCGACTCCATCTATAAATATAAAAATGAATCTCATTTATTCTCAGTTTCCCGGAGTTGTTTTAAAATTCAAAATTTATCTCCATCCGGTGAAACGAATATTACTTCTCTCTCAAGAAATATCCCATTTTTTTTCTTTACGGTTTCCTGTATTTTTCTACCAAGTTCTTCAATATCTGAAAAACCGGCAGTGCCCTTATTTACTATAAAATTTGAATGTTTGTCAGAAATCATAGCCTCATCTGTCTCATATCCTTTCAGATCACAATTTTCTATCAGTTTTCCGGCAGAGAGTTTTTTACCATCAACTTCCGGATTTTTAAAAAAACATCCGGCTGTGAAGGAAGAGTAGGGTGGGTGTTTTTCGGTTCTCAACTTCACAATTTCATTTATTCTATCTTTTATGGAGTCTTTCGTGTCATATTCAAATTTCAGATAAATATTTATAATTATATCTTTCCCATACTTGAATCTTGAATTACGGTACTCAAATTTAAAAAATTCCTTATCCCTGTACTCAAATTTGCCATCCTCTGTAAATATATCCCCACCGGTGATTTTATCCGAAATGGATTTTCCGAAAGCACCGGCGTTAACTGCAGTTGCTCCACCGAGAGTGCCCGGAATACCAGCAAGAAATTCAAAACCGGCAATATTATTATTTTTACAATATTCCAGAAAATCAGTGTTCTTAAGACCTGTATTTACCTTAAGAGTGTTCTCTTCTTCCATACTGATCTCGGATGAATTATTGATTATTACAATCAAATCTTTCCCGGAATCGGGGAAAACAATATTACTTCCCCCTCCGATCAGAATATATTTTTGGTTAAGAGGAAATAACACTTCGAGTAATTCTGTTAATTCATCATTAGAATCGGTGAAAATAATAAACCCAACTTTTCCACCGACATGCATAGTTAAGAAATCTCCGATCTTTGAGTTATCTAAAAATCTGATTTTTTTATCAATCAGGTAGCTTTTTATCTGTTTTTTCATTTTTTCGGTTGGTTATCTGCTCTTTAGCTTCGCATTTCCTATGGAGCTTCATCTGCAGCTTTTTATACATTTGCCCGGTATCTATAACAATCAGATCTTTTGTGTCTGTTCTTATTACCCCTTTTTCATCTTTTGTAATTACATTCAGGATAAATTTTCCTCCTATGTCAGGAACCCAGGTGAATGAAGAGAGCCGGGTATATTGGAATTTTTTTGAAAATATCCTGTCATTTTTCTCATTAAATATTTCTGCTGTGATTTCCGGTTTTGTTATATTTACAGGCCTGATCAGGAATTTTATTGATTTGCCGGTTTCAAAATTTCCTTCTGGTTCTGCTTTGATTTCTGATCCGAATTTATTGCCGATTTTTATAAGTTTCAGATCAGGATCATCTTTTCTTGATCCAATAGAATATAAATTCCCGTTAGAGTAAACGGGGGGAAGTTTCAGGACAAGAGATTTATCCTTGAAACTTGATTTAGAGTGTTTTTTTATCCCGTAATAATTAATTAAAGTACCTTCTTCAATACGTTGAAAAACAGCTAAATGATCTTTCATAAGAACAGGGCTGAATTGATGGCTGTAATCTGACCTGTACCATTGTTTAATCCCCCCCCGGAGAGTTATAAAATAAGTATTGTTATCTTCTGGATTCACAATTAATATTCCGGCATAGAAAACGGGCTTGATGATCAATAGTTTCTGGAATTTATATTTCCAGATAATTTTATTCTTATTGAGAGAGAAATTTACAAGATTTCTCTCTCTGTCACCATAAAAAATATTGTCATCTATTTTCAAAAAAGGAGAAGACGGCGGTGTTTCAATACTTTTCAAAGTACTTATATTTTTCACAAAATCGTAAATAAGTAGTGAATTTTCGCTAAGGATAAAGGCTTTGTTATCAGAGATTTCACAATTTGTAATTTTACCCTGATTTATTTCAGTTGAGAATATTACTCTGTCTTTCTGAAAATTGAGGATATTAATTGATCTTTTATTGAGATAAACAAGGTGTGCCTTATCCACTCCAATGATCCTTTTGCCGGATGTTTTTTTAGATTCATATATTATACTGTTCGTCTTCAGGTCAAACAGGACCTGATTTTTATTATTTAGAGTATTCAGAACAATTATTCCATTTTGAAAAAATATTCGCTTCCTTAGTCTGTTTTCAGTGTTCAACAAAATTGAGGACTCTTTGTTTTCAAGTAGAATTGAGTGAATTTTCCCTTGCAGGTCAGAAAGAATTATTCTGTTTTTGTCACTGATAATAGAGAAGGTTGTCGGAGTCAGGGATATTTCATTAAATTTTTCAGCATTGATGTCAGGAGTAACTTCGGGGATATTTTTTTTAACAGTACATGAGAATATTAGTAATACTGAAATTAGAAGAGGGGATAGCTTTTTCATCTATACAGGATTATATTTGAATAGAGATATTCAGTCAATCTGTATATGATTATTGAAGTAATTCTAGTCTGAAATGATCTCAATCGGATTGTTCAGTTTGAAATCGTCCGTAAATATTTCCTTCATAACTTCACCCTGAAGATCTTTTGAAAGTTGATAACCTGAATAGTAGAGTAAAGTGGGGAAAATATCATTTATTGAAATTGTTTTAAGATTATAATCTTTTTTTATACTCCCCCTTTCATACATCAGGAGAGTTCCCATTGAGTTAGGTGAATAGACAAAACTTTCTCTCTCATCCTGACTTAAAAGGTTTACGAGTAACCTTCGCCAGATCGGGAGTGGTTCATATTCAAAAAAACTCATAATAACAAGAAGCTCGTTCTCTCCGGTAGAGCTGATCAGGGTTCCGAGAATTGAGTCATAATATTCATAGTATTGTTCTATGATCCTGCCATATTTCTTTACTTCCTCATTGCTGATATCTCCAAAAAGATCAGGCATGGAATATTGATAAAAAATTTTACTGATGACGCCCAGGCCGGGGAGTCTGACTATTGAATAATATGTGTCCCTATCCTTCAGATCTGCAATCTGATTCCGTAAAAAATCGTCAAAGGCAAAGCTTTTCTTCAGGATTTCCAGCTTCTTATTATTACCTGTCTCTTTTCCGATTATGTCGGAAAAAAACTTGATAAAATGACTGCTCCTCTTAAGCGCTTTTTCAGAATAGCTGGGGTAATATCTCGGCTCAAAGATCTTTTGAGCTTTCTTTCCTGAGTTTTCATAATAGAGGCTGAGTTTATCACTATAATTAGAGTTTTCTTTCTTTTTATAAAATGTTGTTGAGTTCAGAACTGATGAATTCCTGAAAAATATATATTTAGGGAACATGTCAAATTCATAAGTTAGTTCTCTGAATCTGAATTTATAATCAGAGTGGTACCTGAATTTATAGGGCCTGAGCCCTGTCATTGCAGAATTGATGAGAGATACATTGAAGTTCGGTTTAAATCCCCTTATCCTGCCTCTAACACCGTTTTTGAGCAATAGATTAAAATTAAGGAGGTTCTGATCTGAAGTATACGATCCTATGAACTGGAGGGATAAACCATCCATGATCACTATCCTTATCTTCCGGGGGTTTGATTCGACCTGGGGCTGGATATCCATTTCAGTTTTGTTGATATCCCTGTTGAGGGAAATTATTGATGTGTAAGCATTTGTCATATTAAGCATAAGAAGGAGTAGGAAAATCAGCTGGACCCAACTCTTATTGATCTTTTTGAAAAATACAAAAATTATTCCGGTAATAACTAAAAAGAGATTTATAAGCAGAACAGTAACAAGTTTTGTCCTGGTGTCAGCCTGAAAAAAATCGTAATAGTATTCATAGTTCGAATAAAAGATGATTGAAATGTTAAGCATTGTGAATGACAAAAAATATGTCAGGGTGGGAGGTGACACAATACCTATATTATATTTCTTTTCAGCAAAAAATTGAATAATAAAGAATACAATTGCAATAATTACAAACCATAGCGGACCATAAAAAAGGAACAGATTAACAAAAAGTGTTATTAGCTCTGCATCACTCAGGAAAATGTGAGGATTTAGAAACATTATCAGTATCAGAATGAAAAAATTGAATACTATAGATGTAATAAAAAAATTAACTAATAATCTTAATGATCTCCACAAAATTTTAGTCCTTTGATGTAGTGATCAACATTAAAGTTGTCTGGCCGATCCTGAATTCGGTCTGGTCGGATATTTCTGTGATCGATACTTTTGAATCATTAATAAAAGTACTGTTTGTACTCCCGAGATCTCGAAGGTAAATCTTATTATTCCTGACCTCCACAGCAACATGTTTCCTGGATATTTCCTTGTCCGGGATGATCAGGTCTACCTTTCCACGGCCTATCAAAACGTATGGCTTGGACAAATGATAGATATATCCTGCTCTTGCACCTTTAATTACTGCAATCGAAATCTTCTGATCTTCAGGTAGTTTAAGGTTCTCATTACTCCAGAGTGAATCACCTATGCTCTTTTCTATTATTTTTGCAGTATCTTTGTTACTTTCTGATTCATCTTCCGCTTTTTTACTGAAGGAAAATATATTAAAACATTTTGAGCACTTTAGTTTTATGGTTCCTTTTATTTTTTCATCGGGAACATTATATTTAGAACTACAACTAGGGCACTCAATTATCATAATATTATATTATCATTAATAATAATTTTTTTCAATTTTTTGTTAATATGATTTCGCAAAAATCACCGTATCTGTTGAATCTTTCCCACATACCAGACACTTATCAATTCCTGACTCTTTTTTGTCGTCAATAACTCTTATGGTCGCTGCAGTTTTCTCCTTAACTTCAGCTTCACACTCCTGGCTGCCGCACCATCCAGACCTTACAAAACCCTTCTTCTCCTCAATTGTTTTAACGAGATCGTTGAGGGTTTTATTGGTTACAGTATTGTTCTCTCTGTAATCCAGCGCTTTTTTAAAAAGATCTTTCTGGATTTTTTCTAACAGGTTATTTAATTCAATTGTTAGATTTCCGGTTTCAACAAAGGATTTTTCTCTGTTGATCCTGTTTACAAGAACAACCTGCCCTTTTTCAATATCTTTCGGGCCTATCTCTATCCTGACAGGTACTCCTCTCATTTCCCATTCTGAAAATTTCCATCCGGGAGTGTAAGTGTCTCTATCATCAAGATATACGCGGATCCCCGCTTCCTTGAGTGAACTAAAAAGCTTTTGTGCCTCTGGTAGAACAGTCTCTTTCCAATTCCCTCTTGAGATCGGTACAATAACAGCCTGCAAAGGGGCTACCCTGGGAGGAATGACCAGGCCTGAATCATCCCCGTGAACCATAATTACAGCCCCGATCAGGCGGGTTGAGACTCCCCACGATGTCTGCCAGCCAAACTCCAGATTCTGATCCCGCGTCTCGAATCTTATGTTAAATGCCTTCGAAAAGTTCTGACCCAGATTATGTGATGTCCCGGCCTGCAGGGCTTTCCCATCAGGCATAAGAGCTTCAATAGCATAGGTGCTATCAGCACCTGCAAATTTTTCGGCATCAGATTTCATTCCTGAAATAACAGGTATTGCCAGATAATCTTCAGCAAAGGTTTTATATATATTGAGCATTCTGAGAGTTTCTGCTTGAGCATCCTCTCTGGATTCGTGAACAGTATGACCTTCCTGCCAGAGGAATTCAGTGGTTCTAAGGAAAGGCCTTGTGACTTTTTCCCATCGGACCACGTTTGCCCACTGATTTATCAAGACAGGCAGATCTCTCCATGATTTAATCCATTTCGAGTACATTGAGCAAATGATCGCTTCTGAAGTGGGGCGTACTGCAAGCCTTTCTTCAAGTTCTTCGTCGCCGCCAAATGTAACCCAGGCTACTTCCGGGGCGAAGCCTTCAACATGTTCTGCTTCCTTTTTGAGAAAGTTTTCCGGTATGAATAAAGGAAAATAAGCGTTCTTATGGCCGGTTTCCTTAAACATTCTGTCAAGGTTGCCCTGAATATGTTCCCAGATCTCATAACCATAAGGCCTTATCACCATCATTCCTTTCATAGGGGAGTAGTCTGCAAGTTCAGCTCTTTTTATTACGTCTGTATACCATCTTGAAAAATCATCTGATCTTTTTGTGATTTGTTTTATAAAATCTTTATCGGAACTCATACACTCTCCTCTTGAAGTACAATCGAATCAAAACTCTTTGCTTTTACCAGAAGTTTTATATCAGAATATTTATGGGCAGTCAAATTAAATGGGCTCTGATATTGAAAAATAGAGTAAAATTGTGTAAAATATGAAACAGTTTATACATTAGGAGAATTAGAATGACCGATGAAAAGAAAGATGGAGAAATAACAGAACCTGTAGAAGAGAAAAAAAATGAAATAGAGGACAAAGTGGAAGAGAAATCAGCTGACCGGAAAATAGAAGCCAAAGAGCCTGAAAAGCAGGTAGAAGTTGAAAAGGAAGTGAAGAAAGAAACTGAACCGACTGTAGAGGCGAATGTAAAGGAAGCTGCTCCCGAAGAAGAGAAAAAGGAAGAAGAAAAGCAGGCAGCCTCAGAAGATAAAGTAGAAACTGAATCTGACAAGAGTAAAAAAAAGAAGAACAGAATGGATATTGGGAATCTGAATTTTTATCCGGAGCTAAGAACTGATCTTCCTGAAATCAAACCCGGTGACGTGTTAAAAATGTTTTACAGGGTTGTTGAAGGCGGAAAAGAGAGAATACAGATTTTTGAAGGGACAGTAATAGCCATTAAGAATAGCGGTATTGCAAAGACAATCACTGTAAGGAAAACATCTTTCGGAATTTCGATTGAGAGGATATTTCCATTAAACTCAAAGCTTGTACAAAAAATTGAGGTGATTAAACATTCCAGAGTCAGGCGAGCAAAATTGTATTATCTGAGAAAGCTTAAGGGAAAAGCAGCACGTTTGAAAGAACTCAGGTGACCTGCAGTTTTAACATAGAAAAAGAGCTGTTAAATCAGAATTATTCTCATATTTGCGGTATAGATGAGGTAGGCCGCGGTGCATTATTCGGACCTGTCGTTTCAGGTGCGGTCATTTTAAATCCGAACCGATTAAATTTTGAAATAGATGATTCAAAAAAAATCCCACCACGAAAAAGGGAAATACTTGCAGAGGATATATATGAAAGTGCTGATGCCTTTTCTATTGGATGGTGCTGGAATGATGGCATAGATGAAATGAATATCCTTAATGCAACTAAAACGTCTATGAAACTGGCCTTAATGAATTTGCAAATAACACCTGACTATGTTTTAATGGACGGGTTAAAACCCGATTTTATATATATAAACGGGGAGGGAATAATAAAAGGTGATTCAAAGAGCATTTCGATCGCTGCGGCGTCGATAATTGCAAAAGTATTCAGAGATGATCTAATGAAACAATTCTCCAAATATTTTACTGAATATGGGTTGGATAGAAACAAGGGATATCCTACCAGAGAACATATCCATTCATTAAATAATACAGGTATTACCAGTTATCACAGGAAAAGTTTTAAAATAAAAAATGGCTGAAAAACGAATTTCGATACTTAAGAAAGCTAATAAGTATTTCAAACAACAGAAATATGATCCGGCTATTAAAGAGTATAAAAAAGTTCTCAATATAAAACCTGATGATCTTGAAGTAAGAAGGATCATTGGTGACATAGAATTAAAATCCAAAAATATTAAGGGTGCTATCGAACAATTTGAGTGGATGGCAGACTACTATTTGAAAGAGGGGTTCTTTACAAAAGCAATTGCGATGTATAAAAGGATCTCGCGTATAGATCCTAAATATGATAAAGCCTCTTTCAGGCTTGCGGAGTTATATACAAGGCAGGGGTTAATTATTGAAGCCAAACAGATTTATCTTGATATGGCTGAAGAGTTCAAACGGAATAGTAATCAAAGAAGAGCCCTTGATATGTATAAAAAGATTCTTGAATTTGACCGAAATAATATAAAGATGCGGTTATTGTTAGCTGATAATTTTCTTCGGGAAAAACTTCTTGATCAGGCTGTAAACGAATATTTGATTGCATTTGACATACTGCTGAATAAAAAGGATTTTGCTCAGGTTGAAGAACTTGCAGGAAATGTAATAAAGAAAGTAAAAAATATAAAACTCATTGAGAAACTTGTTTATGCTTATAAGGTTCAGGAAAAGGATGACGAAGCAATAGAGTTATTAAAAGGGCTTGGATCTGATCTTTTTAAGAATAAAAACCTGCTGAAAATGCTCGGAGAACTATACTTCAAGAAGGATCTGATCGATGATGCGGAATCAATATTTAAAAAAATTACCGAAATTGACCCGACAGAATCTGAAGTTTTACTTAAATTAGGGAAAGTGTATCTGCATAGAGAGGAATATGATAAGACTTTTGACCTGTTCCTGCCCATAATTGACTCTTACATGAAGGATGGAAGGGTTGAAGATGCTACAGCAATGCTGAGATTGATAATTGCATCAAATAATCTCTACTTTCCGGCATTAACGAAACTTGCATCTATTTTCAGAGAAACTGGAAAAAAAACGAATCTTATCGCGTTAAATGAATCACTTATTCCATTATTCGAAGCAAATTCAATGCATAAAGAGCTACAGGATGTTCTTTCGGAACTTATACGTATTTCAGATACACCTATAAATTATGAAGAGAAACTGGCTTCATTAAGCATCGGGGAGCCGAAAGATGCAATAGAAACTGAAGAAGTAGAATCAGTTGAAGATGACAGGGAACTTGAAATTGTTACTCAGGGATTAAGAGTTGCAGAAGAATCAGTAAAGCTTTATGAGTACGATAATGCTTTGGAAACTTTAAGAAAGATAAAGAATGAATACCCTGGAAATAGTGACGTTAATCTCAAACTATATGATGTTTATAAAAAGAATAATGAAATATCAGCAGCAATATCTGTTGGAAAAGAGCTGCTGACTCTCTTTAAATCTGATGGCGATGATGATCAGTATACAGAAATATTAAATGATCTTGCCAATCTTGCTCCTGAAGATGAAAAAATAATAGAGCTAAGCGGAGAGGAAAAAACAAATATAGATATAGATTTTGATCAAGAGGAATTAGATGATCAGATAAATGATATTGAAAATAGCGGAATGCAGGAAATTGACCTTGAATATAAACCACCTGTTGATGATAATGTTTTGGTTCTATCTGAGGAAGACAGCATCATAGAACCAACGGATAAGGGAAGTAGTGATCGTTTTACGAGTGTATCAGGTTATCTTTCTGAGATAGATTTCTATATAAATGACGGTTATTATAGTGATGCTGAAAAACTTACTGAGGAATTACTTGAAAAATACCCTGAGAGTGAAGAAATAAAGGCCAGGATTCAAAAACTTCAACAAGTTAAAGTTGACAGGATAGAAAAAATGGCATCTGCTCAATCTCCAGATTCAGAACCTGAAGATGCTGACTCTGAAGTTAGTCAGGAAGATGAACTTAAGATTGAATTTACAAATCAGCCCCCGGAGATCGAAATCGAGCTTACTGAAGCATCACTGGCGGAGCATACTAACTCATCTACTTTCAAAGAGGATTCCAATTATCAGATTGAAATGGATAGCAGCAGGATAAATACCGATGAATTTGAAGCAGTAAAGGAAGATTCAAAAATCTTATCGGACAACGCCATAAGTAATGATCCATCAATTTTCGGAACAGAGGATAGTATTCTTGATTTACCGGATCCTGAACCTGAATTACCTGAACTTATTACTACAGAAAGTGATCCTAAAGATGTAACGGAATCTGCTTTTGAAATAGACCTGGACAGTATATCAATTCAAGCTGAAGAAGATCAAAATATAATTGATTTTTCCGAGATCAGTAACAAACAATATGAAATAGAGGTTGAAGAGCCGGAAGATCTTAGTGATGTAATTATAGACAAAATTGATGAAGACTTAATAGTTCAGTCTCCTGTAATTGAGAAAAAGGAAGATTTTGAAGATCAGAATTTGTCATCATCAGGAGTTCTGCTCAGTCTTGATAATGCTATTGAAGAAGATGTTAGCCTTGAAGATAGTAAACCTTTTGAGGAATTAAGTAGTGTAGATATTGAGCTTGATAGTGAAGAAGAATTATTGAAAGAGGAAGTAACCTTTCCGAATGTCGCTCATTTTGTTGAAAATGAAAATGTTGTTTCTGAAGAACTTAGTGCAATTGAATATTGGCTGAAGGAATTGGAGAAACAGAGAACATCCACAGTTGAAAAAAACATGATGGAGATATTTGAAGAATTTAAAAAAGGGGTGGATGAGAAGATCGGTGAAGAAGATTTTGATACCAGGTATAATCTCGGGATAGCTTATAAAGAGATGGGACTCCTTGAGGAAGCTATTCATGAATTCCTTATATCATCAAAACACCCGGTTAAGTTTTTTGATTCAGCTGGATTATTAGGAATGTGTTTCCGTGAAAAAGGCCTCATGGATGATGCAATCACATGGTTTAAAAAGGCTTTGGATGATAAAGGACGCAAAAGTGAAGAGTATCTTGCGGTAAAGTATGAACTTGTAGTTACCTATAAAATTAAAGAAAATTATAAAGACGCACTTGAAGTTATTGATGAAATATCAAAAATAAATCCCAATTACAGAGATATCTCTGATCTTAAAAAATCACTCGTTTAAATGCCCTGTGCCTGATGGTCTGAATCAGGTAATATTTAAAAAAAAATAACATTCATAACATTTAATTCAGGGGAATTTTTCTGAGCCTGATATTCAAAAATAGTAAAAGTATAAAAAATATTGAAAAAGATTGGCTAGTGTACTATTATAAAGAATAGAATCGGAGTGAAATTAATGGAAAAAGGGAATATAATCGGAATGTCAGAGGCGATAAGGTTTTTAAAAAATCAAATTTCAAAAGTAGCAAAAGTAGACTATTCACTACTTATAACAGGGGAGAGCGGTAGTGGAAAGGAGCTTGTAGCAAGATCTGTTCATGATTCAGGGAATCGGTCAGGAACACCGTTCATTCCTGTCAATTCTGCATCTATCCCAGTCAATCTTCTTGAATCTGAATTATTCGGGTATGTTAAGGGTGCATTTACAGATGCAAAATTTGATCGAAGGGGATTGATAGAAGAGGCAGATGGAGGAACACTTTTTCTTGATGAGATAGGTGAACTTCCGATCGAACTTCAATCAAAAATCTTAAGAGTTATACAGGAGGGGGAACTAAAAAGAGTAGGGGAGAATAGGTATCGTAAAATTGATATTAGATTAATTAGTGCAACAAACAGGGATCTTGAGCAAATGATTGAATCAGGAAATTTCAGAGAAGATCTGTTTTACAGAATACAGGATCTTATTATTAAAGTTCCTCCTTTAAGAGATCGGATCGAAGATATCCCTATACTAATTGATTACTTTGTCAGGAAACACAAATTCTCATTTAAAGAAGATGATTTAAGAAGCATCAGTAATTATTGTATTCAGAGAGATTGGAGAGGGAATGTCAGAGAATTGGAATCATTCATGAAAAGAGCCTTTACTTATTATCCGGACAATATATCGCTTGATATGGAAGAAAATTCATCCGAAAGCGGTCTGCTGGCCTTGAGGCAGCGATTCGAGTATTGCCTTATTAAAAAGGTATTGATCAGAAATGGATGGAATAAAACCAAGAGTGCTATAGATCTGAAAATAAGCAGAGCCTACTTGTTTACACTTATAAAAAAGCATCGGATCAATGATGATAATTGAAGAGTGAAATATTGTTAAAATTGTGCTAAGATTTTCCATAAACAAAGGACAGACATGAAAAAATCATTATTTATTCTTACTATTATTATCATTTTTAGTTTCACTATAGTTGCAGTTGAAGATTCCGGAACACGTGAAAAGAGAATTGCTCTTGTTATCGGTAATGCGGCATATAAAGGATATCCGCTGAAGAATACTGTTAATGATGCAGTCGATATAAGTGATGCTTTACGGAGCCGTGGATTTGAGGTGATATCAAGTACAGATGCAGATTACAGGGAAATGTGGGGGGCTATCAGAAAATTCGGGAAAAAATTACAAAATTCTGATATTGGTTTATTTTACTATTCAGGGCATGGAATTCAGGTTAATGGAACAAATTATCTGATTCCGGTTAATTCAGGAATAATGAGTGAGGATGAGACAAGATTTAAAGCAGTTGATGCAGCCCTGGTTCTTGAGAAGATGAGAACTGCTGGTAATTCCATGAATATAATTATTCTTGACGCCTGCAGAGTAAATCCATATAAGAAAGAGAGAGGAGGATTCGGAGGGCTTGCAAAAATGGATGCTCCTTCAGGCAGTATTATAATCTATTCAACGAGCCCGGGAAAAACTGCAAGTGACGGGATTGGGAGGAATGGTGTTTTTACAAAGCACTTCCTCAGATCGGTCCTGAATGATGATCTGGAAATTGGAATGATGCTTCGAAAGATCAGAAAAAATATAATAAGTGAAACAAGCGGTAAGCAGGTTCCATGGGAATCATCATCTCTGACAGGTGAATTTTACTTTGCAAGAGAATTTAATAAAGGTGAGTTTAAATCACTGAAAAATAACATTACCGGATCTGTCAGTGTAGAGTTCAGTTCTATGACCTTTTTTGAATCCGGTGCGGAATATGAAGATATTTCAGATAGAGCATATACAAATATATTTGAAAAGCAAAAAAGTCGCTATATTAACACAAAACTTAACTTCAGGAATAAACTTTTCAATGAGAGGGATTCAAAGCTTAATATTGTACTTAAATTTTTTAAGCCTGACGGGACATATTGGAACTCTATTTCAAAAAGTATAAACATATCTAAAGATCTTGACCATGCAACATATGAGAGACTTGGATTCGGGTGGGGATCAGCAGGGAACTGGGATCCCGGAAAGTACAAGGTGCAGGTTTTTATGGATGGGACTTATGTTGCTCAGTCCGGATTTGAAATAGTCAATTATTCTTTATCAGAAAAAAGAATCGGATATGAGTATAAGAATGTAAGGTTCTTTGAGTCTCATGATAAGTATTCAGGCGAAATTGAAGTTGAATATAATTCACGGTTCAGGCGTTCAGATACAAGGGTTATTTACCCATATATACTTTTTAAGAACAGTTTTTTTAAAATAAAAGATCAAAGGATAAAGATCAGGATAATTATTTATAAACCTGATGGAAGCCGATGGGGAAATATTGAGAAAGATATATCCGTTTCCAAAGATCTTGACCTGGCTTCATATGACAGAGCAGGGTGGGGATGGAATAAGGCCGGGAACTGGGGGGTCGGGCGTTACAAGGTTGAAATGTTTTTTGATGAGATTCCTGTAGGGGAGTCCATGTTTGAGATCTATTAATCTTTTCTTCTTAAAGATAGCAACAGAAATACAAATGTAAGGATTGCTATAGCATAGGGAAATAAATATCCGATCCTTGTGAAAAATGTAAGTTTTTCTCTGAAACTGAAATCTGAAGTGAATGATTGTTCCTTGTTAAGAGGAACGCTTTTTATAATTTCCCCTCTCGGATCTATCACTGCGGATATACCATTGGATGTGGATCTGAGAATATATCGTCTGTTCTCGATTGACCGGAAAACAGACATCGAAAGAAGATGATATGGAGCTGCGGTTGTGCCGTACCATGAATCATTTGAGATAAGGATAATTGCATTTCCTCCAAGATTTATAAAATCTCTTACAATTTCGGGATAGATGATCTCATAACAGATAGGTGTTGATATCTTTTTACCCCGGAGAGTGAGGTTATGTATTTTTTCTCCGGGAGTAAAATCAGAGATCTCATCAGTGATTTTATCTATAAAAAAGAACAAATCCTTAAATGGTATATATTCCCCGAAGGGGACCAGTCTTACCTTATCATATTTTTCAAATCCATCCTTCTTAAAGAGCATAATGGAATTGTACATTTCATCTGAGTTTTTATAATCTGTAAAACCTGCAAATAAAGGAATATTCTCTAAAGCAAAATTACTGAATCTGTTAAAGATG
>JAGLQR010000139.1 GCA_023136725.1 Candidatus Aminicenantota bacterium | reverse complement strand
AGGAGATCCGGGAATTCCAGGATCTTTGGATGGAAAAAGTGGAAAAGATAATTAAGCAGGAAAATATAGAAGATTGGATAAGTGTAAAATAAAAGGAGAATCAGATGGAAGATAAAAAAACAATTGTGGAACTTGATCTAAGACTTATGCCTCCAGCTGAGAGACATAAAAAAATATTTCAAATATGGGACGCTCTTACGCCGGGTGAAACATTAAAGATCATTAATGACCATGATCCCAAACCTTTGTGGTACCAGTTTGAAGTAGAATATAAAGGAAAGTTTAAGTGGCAATACAAACAGGAAGGGCCAAAAGACTGGATTGTAGAAATAAAAAGAATATAATTGTTGATCTGCCTCTAAGTGAACAGATGCGGATGGAATTCTTTGAATAGAAATTAACGATAATCTGCAGTAAAAAATAATTCAGGGACATTTTTTCTTAGAACAGTTGATTACCAAAAAAGTATCCTCTATGTTATTATTTTCATCTTCAAACGAGGTGACATATGAGAAAGATCATTTCTTTAATTGTTATCATTTTTTCAGGATCTCTGATTCTTTCCGGATTGATAATTCCTCTGAAGGATCTTGAAAGACCCGATTCGATAACGATCCATAAAGACCGGGTTTATATTACTGATCAGGGTTCCATTCTGATCTATAACCTGAAAGATCTGCGATTTATAAAAAAATTCGGAAAGATCGGTGAGGGACCAGGAGAGTTCAAGATCTCCCCCATCGATAAGATCGGGCTCAGATTATCATTTGATGATAACCGTATGCTGGTATCCAGTATGTCAAAACTCTCATGGTTCTTCCCGGATGGGATCCTAAAAGAGGAGAAAGTTGTATCTCAGTCTGTCATCTCTCAATACTTTCATTCTATGGGGGGAAAACTTATCGGTTACACCCGGGAAACCGGAAAAAACACCCCCCGTTTTCAGGTTAATCTGTATGATCCCGAGGAATTTAAACTTATAAAAACATTTCATTATATGAATTCACATCTTGTAAACGGAAAGGTTGACCTTCTTCGACTCTCACTGCTGCTAAGGGATGTATCAAGACGAGGGCCGATCATGCTGATCAGAGACAATCATATTATTGTCGAAGGTGATAATAATCAGATAGTGGAATATGACTCCACCGGACAACTTTTAAAAAAGATTGACACAATTCCATATTCCAGGGTCATTGTTACGGCTGTATCAAAAAAAGCAGTACTGGATTATCTGAAGAAGAGAATGCCCGGATATTATAAAAGCGCTGTCAGGAACGGATACTTCCCTGAATATTTCCCTGTCCGTTCCATTCAGATCAATAAAAATAATATATTGGTTCAAACATTTAAAATGGAAAATGGAAAAAGTGAATTCCTGGTTATCGATGCTAAAGGGAAATATTCGGGATCTCTATTACTGCCATTCGGAGAGCCTGAGATGCTTATCTCGTACCCTTTTACCATATTCAATGGCAATATCTATCAATTGACCGAAAATGAAGAGTCAGAGGAGTGGCAACTTAGCATTTATCCGATAACAGAATAAGCTTTGATCCTTCTTTGATCAAAAATCGTGTCTCATTTTATTTGTGTCATATGTTGTTTTGGCCAACTCTCATCATATAATTGGTTTTAGTACGACCAACTGTTATAATTTGTATCGAGTAAAAAATAAGAAGATGAAAAAAATTGCATTTATTGGTTCCAGAGGTTATCCATATGTATATGGCGGATATGAAACCTTTATTAAAGAACTGGGTGAAAGATTAACAAGAGACGGCTTTGATATCACTGTTTATTGCCACAAAAACCTTTTTACTGAATACCCAGAATCAATAGGGGGCATTAGGCTTGTTTATATATCGACGATAGAGAGAAAAAGCCTCAGCCAGTTCATCCACTCATTTAGATCAATATTTCATGCTGTTTTGAAAGATTACGATCTGATATATGTAGTGAATTCCGCAAATGGCCCATTCGGGATTTTAACAAAATTATTCAGGAAAAAAACTGTTATCAATCTTGATGGCCTTGAATGGAAGAGGCCAAAATGGAAAGGTCTCGGATCTAAATATTTCTATTTTTCATCTAAAATAGCAACAAAAGTATATAAGAATCTTGTCACAGATTCGGTAGAGATGCAAAAGGTATATAAAAAGGAATTTAATGCTGACTCCGACATGATCGCATACGGAGCCAACATACGTTTTTCAAAAACTCCTGAACTCATAAAAAAATGGGGCCTGGTTAAGAATGAATACTATTTGATAGTCGGGAGACTTGTTCCTGATAATAACAGTGATATTATCATCCGGGAATTCATCAAATCCGACTCATCAAAAAAACTGGTTATCGTCGGTGATGTCCCTTATAAAGATAGTTATGCAAAAAAGATAAAATCCATAGTGGACAATAGATTAGTGTTCACCGGATATGTTAAAGACCAGGATATTCTTGCTGAGCTTTATCATAATTCTTTTGTTTATTTTCACGGACATGAGTACGGAGGGACAAATCCTGCAATGCTGAAAGCATTAGCCTATGGATGTGCAGTTTGTGCACTTGATACTGTTTTTAACAGGGAAATGCTGGAAAATGAAAAGCATGGTGTTTTGTTCACAAAAGAACCGGATAACTTAAAAAATATCATATATTATTTGGAAAGTAATCATCAGATCTTAAAAGACCTCCGGTTAACCGCAAGGAAGAGGATCACGGATCACTATAATTGGGAGTTGATAACTGATCAGTACAAGACTCTCTTTGAAAAAATTTTAAAGACTGAGTGATTCTATTATATTTTCTTATTTCTCGAATTGTGCACCGGCAGATAAACTGAAAAAGTAGTGCCGGCACCTTCTTTCGAATCAACACCTATTTTCCCATGGTGAATTCCAAGTATCATTTTTGATAAATGAAGTCCTATACCAGCCCCGTCTTTTTTTGTAGTGAAACGGAATTGAAATAATTTCTTCTGAATATTTTCAGGAATTCCGATTCCGTTATCCTGAATATTAATAATTATAAAATTATTTTTACCTGTTTTTGAATAGATATCAATAGTACCTTCATTCGCAGGACCTGTTTTTTTGATTGCTTCTACTGCATTCCTGATGAGATTAACAAATACCTGGGTTAACATTTTCTTGTTACAAAACACACTTTTACCCTTAGTAGAACTAAAATCTGTTTTAATTGAAATATTATCCAGAAGATGCTTGCTTTGTACCAGTGCTTCATCAAAGAGGAATTCAACCGGCTCGATATTTTTTGATGCCAGCTCGTCTTCAACCAGAAAATCAGATGTATTAAGTACTGATTCTATGGAATTAAATCCGTGCTTCAGCATTTTAAGGATCTCATTTAATTTTAATTCATTTTTTGCTGAAATTATCGGATTTGAATCCATCAATTTCTGTAGGAAAAAATCGGCACTGCTTATTATCTGCAAAGGATTACGAATTTCATGAATAACAAAATCCTTGATCTTCAATATCTCTTTAGATTTAAATTCTAAAGAGGCAGATATATCCTGAAGCAATATTTCATATTGCCTCCTGGCGATCCAATGAGAAACCTTCTCTTTCAATATTCTTATATTATATGGTTTTACCAGATAGTCGGTTGCTCCAAGATCAAAACCTTTTATCTGATCTTTTTCTTCGAACAATGCGGAATTAAATATAAAAGGTATATGTTTCCACTTCTCCTCGGACATCACTTTTTCACATAGATCAAACCCATTCATTTCAGGCATCAGGACATCAGATAATATCAAAGAGATCTGATCTCCGAATTTATTCAGTTTTTCCAGAGCTTCCACACCGTTTTGTGCAATATGAAGGTTGTATTCTTCATGTAACGCATCTACCGTAACTTTTAACATTCCGGGATTATCTTCAACGATTAGTACAGAAGGATATTCCGGATTAACATCTTCATAGCCTAATATATCTTCTATATGAGTTATATTAAGCAGATCATCCAGATTAAGCCTTTGTTGAAGTTCAAATTTCATTGCACGGTCATTTTCTCTTCTTCCTGATACATCTCCCGATTTATCCAGGTCCCTTCTTTTCGCCTTCCTTCTATCATCCTTTTTGAATAAGGGGTTTTCTATAGAAGCATTCTGGTCAATATAGAGTGGTAATGTAAATTTAAATGATGTCCCGTATTTTTTGTTCGAGTTAGCCGTTATTGTCCCGCTATGTAATTCAATATTTCGTTTGACAAGATAGAGTCCAACCCCTATTCCGTCAAATCGCTTCGAAAGTGCATCATCAGCTTGATAGAGACGGGTAAATATTTTTTTCATATGGCTCCTGGGTATTCTGACCCCGGAGTTAAAAACTTCTGTATTAATATTATGATCATCACTGCTTACGGTTATTTTTATAGAATCTCCTGCCTGAGTAAACTTGAAAGCATTTTGTATCAGATTATTTAAAACTTCCTCAATCCTGACAACATCAATATTGGCAATAAGCGAATCATTAATTAAGTTTAATTCATATTGTTTTTTTTCTTCTGCAGCCCTTGAAGTGAAGATTGCAAATATATTCCGAACAATACCGGCATAATTATAATTATTTAATGACAATTTAACTTTCGGGTCATCTACTTTTGAGATCGATATGATCCTGTCCACATGGTTAGAGAGTTGAAAAGCAGAAGTTTTCACAATTTGCAATTGTTTTTTTACCGCTTCTCCAAATTCAGATGTTTTCTCCTGAATAATTTCAATATTGCCTATAATAATTGAAAGAGGGGTTTTCAGTTCATGAGTAATATTTGTAATAAAATGGCTTTTTGTTTTTGATAGCTCATCAATCTTTTTTCTTGATTCTTCAAGTTTTTTATTTTTAATTTTTTCCCGTTCGGAAACTGCGAAAATTTTTCTTCTGTTCGTCTCAGTAATACCCGATGAGATAATAACCATAATAAGTGCGAAAGTTAAGAAATAGATACTCACCCAGAATGAAGGCCATATAATAACCTTCTTATTTAATAGATCTATAACAACATTAATAAACAGGTGAATAAAAAGAATAGTTGAACCTGCAGTAAATGCTCCTTTAATTCCCCATGGAACTATCATTGCTATTCCTATAAAAACGAGGATAAGCCCGGCATAATACGGGCTTGTATGTGACCCTGTCAAATAGGTCAGGAGTGCAATCGATGAAGCAATTACAATATTAAGTAAATGACACATGCTTTCCGGATATTTCTTCAGGAACGTTTTATTTGAAATTATAAATAAAGCAATACAAATCAGTGTGGCAATTAATCTTATTTTGAGTAGTTCCTGCCATAGTTCGGGGAAGATCAGGATGTCAAAAACAAAAGCAAATGGTAAGAGAACAATACAAAACAGGTATGCAACATTTAACCTGGAAAACCATAGTTCATTTAGATATTTCTTATATTTACTTTCAAATTCATCAGG
>JAGLQR010000138.1 GCA_023136725.1 Candidatus Aminicenantota bacterium | reverse complement strand
AATTGTTCCGATTATATGAAAGATTAATTTTCAGTCTTGTTGAATTATTAAATTTAAATTCAAAAGGAATGGCAGCAACATAGTTGAATTGCCTGTACTTTCTATGAGGAGATGGTACATTCACATTGAATGGGATGCCTGAATCAGTGATATTACCAAAGAATCTGAAACCGGTTTGGAATCCTTCATTTTTCTGATAATCAATTCTTGCTTTAAAACCGTTATTTTTGAATTTATCATTTCTGATATTATCAGAATAGAACTGGTTTGCTGAGGCAACGGAGATATTAAAACCTTTTATTTCCTTTGCCCAGGATACATTTCCAAGATATGATCCGTGACTTCCCAGAGATGTTTCAAAGCGGATGCCGCTTTCTGTTCTTGAATTTATACTTATTACTCCTCCCATGGCATCTGATCCATAGAGACTGCTCAATGGTCCTCTGACTATCTCAATTTTATTAACAAGAAATGGAGATATAGTTGCAAGGCTTACACCACCGATATTTGATACATCTCTTACTTTTATGCCATCAATAAGATAGAGAACCTGGGTTGAATTGGAGCCTCTGATATAAGTTGAAGAGGCTTGTCCGAACTTACCGCTGGATAATGTAAGGACTCCAGGTGTTGTAGAAATGAAGGATTTCAGATTGTTTAACCTGAATTTCCTCATTTTTTCCTTATCGATCACACTGACACTCTGAACCGACCTGCTTTGTGCGACATCCCCGATAACCTCAATAATCTCGGTTACCTGAGGATTGGTTGAATCTGCTTCTTTCTCTTTCGCATAAACCGGGAAAGAGACTAATACAATGATTAGTAGGGGTAAAAACTTTGTGATCATAATGATCCTCCTATAAATTTTTGGAGGGAAAATTTTTTCTCTTCAACCACCCTCCGTGGTAAAGAGATATTAAAACAGAATAGGTCTTCCGACTCCCGGGATTTCAGATTGCCTTCCCCTCCTTTGGAGAGTGGCATCTTCACCTGAAACCTTTTCTCAAGAATGAGACCCGGTCACGGCAGCGGGGGCTGTGGGGTTGATATTCCCTCTTCCCTTGAATTCTGCTTTAAAAATCAATTCTAAATTTAATTTTCAAGAATGTCAAGCCCTGAACGATTTGATAAAAAATGGAATTTTGAATACAATAAACTACTCATGTTAAAAGAAAAAGATCAGAAGAAAGCGTATATATATGCATCTATTGCAATACTTCTCTGGTCCACTGTTGCAACTGTCTTTAAACTGACTTTGAAATATACAGGATACTCTGAATTGCTGCTACTCTCGGTTTTTTTTTCATTTATTGCACTCTCCCTGGTAGTCAGTGTTGAAAAGAAATGGAGATTAGTGTTAGATCTGACAAAAAAAGACATTATTTCAGCTGCACTTCTTGGATTTCTGAATCCGTTCCTTTACTATTTCCTCATTTTCAGAGCATACGCTGTGCTTCCGGCTCAGATTGCTCAACCTCTTAATCAAATATGGGGAGTAGTAATAGTTCTGATGTCAATACCGCTTTTGAAACAGAAGATAGGAATTAAGGCAATAGCTGGTGTGATCGTTAGTTTTTTTGGAGTTGTAATATTATCAACAGGTGGGAATTTTTCTTTTGTAAACATCAAAGAACCCCTGGGTGTAATATTTGCGCTACTCAGTTCTGTTGTATGGTCTCTCTACTGGATATTAAATACAAAAAGTAAGAAGGACCCGGTTATTTTGCTTTTAATTAATTTTTTTGCAGGCCTTATATTTGCAATAATATATTGCTCCATATTTCTGAAGATCGGCAATATACCGATAAAAGCATTTTACGGATCTCTCTACATTGGATTCTTTGAAATGGGCCTGACATTTCTTTTTTGGCTGAAAGCGTTGAAATATTCAGTGACGACTGCAAAAGTTTCAATATTGATCTACCTTGCCCCTTTCCTTTCTCTTATTCTTATACATTATGTACTTGGAGAAAAGATATTGTTTTCGTCACTTACGGGACTGATCTTCATCATATCAGGAATACTTATAAGCAGGACTGATAAAAAAGCTCAATCATGACACAACTCACTGTGTGACTTGAATTATTTGTTATTTATTGTTATAAATAATTTAGAATAGAGGATATGAAATAATATGATCGAACAGGGGACTTTAAAGGAAATATCTGCTTCAGAACTTCTTCTTAAAGGGTTTGCCGAAGAGTTGACCGGTGTACTTTATCTGAAAAGGGAAGAAATACTAAAGGAATTGTATCTGAGAGGAGGGAAGCTCGTATGGGCTGTTTCCAACTCTGATGTGGACATGCTCGAAAATATTCTCGTTTCAGAAAATAAAGTTGATGCACAAACTATAAGCCTGCTGAAAAGTGAATCAAAAAGTTTGGTTGATCTCGGGAAATCTCTTGTGGAAAAAGGGATACTTTCTTTCGAAGAATTTGTAGGATATTCAAAAGATCAATTAGATAAAATATTAACAAGTGTTTTGAAATGGAGTGATGGTGTTTACTATTTTTCCAAAGATGTACCGGCTGAAACCTATATAAGTCTTGAGATAAATCCAAAGGATTATATTTATAATTTTATTAAAAATAAACTTGATATGGGATTTGTATGGACCCGGATTGGTTCTCTTCAGGAAGAGTTGGAGAAGACAAAAGATGAGCACCTGATAGAAAAGTTTGATCTTTCCAAGGAAGAGTTAGAGTTGTTTGATAAATTCCTTGGAGATCTTAGTATTGAGATGATCTCACTGAACTTTCCAGGAATGGCAAAAGAGGAAATTTTAAAAACCATTTATTTCTTCATGACTGCAGGGCTGCTTATAGAAAAATCAGAAAAATTGCATGAATCTCAAGGTGAATCGATATTAATATCAGATAAAGAAGAACCGGATAATTCAGGTTTATTCAATGAAGATGAAATCAGTGAGGATATTGAAAAAATCAACCTTGATGCATCGGAAGATATTGAGAGTGTGATTCCATCTGAAATAGTAGAGATAGATGAAAAATCTGATCCGGATTTAGTATTTACTAAAGTAGAGGATATTATTCCTGAAAAGAAGGAAATTTCTTTATCCGATCAATTACTTGATGAAATAAGAACTGAGGAAAGTAAAAAGAAAGGTAAGCTTATTAACATTATACTTATATTAATATTATTAATTTTTATTATTGCAGGCTTTATATTTATTGTTTTATCACCTGAAGACAGGGCCAGGCTTATTCCGGGACTCGGGAATGATCCCGAAATCACTGAAATTTCAGAAAAAAAAATCGGATCTGAAAAGAAAAAGGGTAATCTTCCAATTCCTGGTCAGAAAATTCCGGATAAAAAAGAGAAATCAGTAAAAAAAGAAGTAGATAAGGACTCTTTATCAAAGGAAGAAATAGTAAAAAAGAAACCGAAACCTGTTAAAAAAATCAAACCTGCTGTTGATCCATTTGACAAATTCCATCAGGGGAAATTAACAGAATCCGGGATCTTGTGGAATAAGAAGATATTGTCTCAAAAGAACAGGTTTTCTATCTTGCTTGAGATGGATTGTATGAAAGTTTCTGTTATGAATGCCTATAAGAAGTCTGAAAATTCTGAAAAATTCTTCATATTAAATATTACTAGAGGAAACCGGCAGTGCTTTCTTGTGTTTTTCGGTATTTATCCTGATAACGATTCTGCAGAAAGAGCTTTAAATTCAGTTCCTAAATACTTTTGGAAACAAGCCAATCCTCCAAAAGTACTGGATCTTTCAGTTTATCTATAAATTTTAGATTAATCAGTTATTTCTTTTTCCAGGAGTTCAATTATTCTTTTATCTTCAGGTTTTATTTTCGGGTGAAATCGCCCTACTAACTTGCCTTCAGTGTTGAATACAAATTTTTCAAAATTCCATCTGATCTTTCCGGGAAAGAGAGGGTTGCTCAATTTTGAAGTCAGGAACTTGTATAGAGGATGTTGTTTTCTGCCCTTAACTGAGATTTTTGAAAACATGGGAAATTCAACCCCATATTTCAGTGAACAAAAAGATTTGATCCTGGCGTTAGTTCCGGGTTCCTGCCAAAGAAAATTATTTGCCGGGAATCCGAGAATTACAAAACCCTTGTCCTTATACTTTGAATATAACTTTTGTAATCCCTTATATTGAGGAGTATAACCACATTTACTTGCAACGTTAACAAGAAGAATTACTTTACCCTTAAAAATTTCCAGTTTAACCGGATTTCCATCAATATCATTCATGGTAAAATCAAAAATACTTTCAGGTGTATAATCTTCATCAGCAGATAGATTTGAGATAAAGAGAATACTTGTTGATAAAATTGCAACTAATGTAATAATAAAAATTTTCACTTTAATATCCTTATACAAGTGCAGCTGCGAGGACAATTGAATAATACTTTGAATCGTCATCATCTGCTCTGGAAACAAGAACTGTCGGAAAAGGAGTCCCTGTTACAACACCTGCAAGTTTTGCTCCACCCAATATTGTTGTTGTCTTATAAAAAACATTCCCTGTATCAATATTCGGAAAAATAAGTATATCGGCAAAACCTTCGATAGGAGATTCAAGACCTTTTATATCACAAGCTTTTACGGACAAAGCAACGTCAATAGCAAGCGGTCCGTCAATGATAGCTCCCTTTATCTGTTTTCTGTCTCCCATCTTTGATATTACTGCTGCATCTATTGTAGACTGCATCTTTTCAGAAACCTTCTCGTTTGCAGAGATCAAGGCAACTTTTGGATTAAAAATATTCAATTTCTCAGCTATCTTAATGTTGTAGTTGATCATCTGAATTTTCTGATTGATATCCGGGTAGGGGATCATTGCAACATCAGAGACTATCAATAATTTATCGTAAGTAGAAATATCAATTAATGCAGTATGTGATAAAACAACACCCTTCTTCACCAGATTATAATCTTTGTTAAGAATTGATTTCAGGAAATATGGAGTAGATATCAATCCTTTCATCAGAATGTCTGCTTTTCCATCAACAATTAGTTTAACTGAAACATCACCACTCTTCTTCTCATTGGGTTCGTCTATAATTTCAAACATTTCAGTGGAAATGTTAAGTTTTTTACATTTTTCGAGGATCAATTTCTCCTCACCTACGAGAATTGCGTCTATGATCTTTTCACTAACAGCCCGGTGAACAGCAAGCAATGTGTCCTCATCCTGAGCAAAAGCGACTGCCATTTTTGGTGTTTTCTGTTCCTTAACAAGTAGTTCAAGTTGTTCTAAAGATTTAATTTGCTCCATTGTGTTTCTCCTTGTTTTTCCATATCTTTGGTTTTTCTTCACCTCTGAGGACTCTGAGGCCCCCATTTGATAATGCTGCCAATTCATCCTCACCAGGTAATATTATGACCGGTGCAATAAATTTCACACGATTCCTGATCATTGCCATCAGATCTTTGTCAAAGGCAAGTCCTCCGGTAATTACAA
>JAGLQR010000137.1 GCA_023136725.1 Candidatus Aminicenantota bacterium | reverse complement strand
TATGAGGACAGGGCAAAATTTTATGCAGATCCGGCATTCAGCAAAATTAATTATGAAAATTTTCTTACAGACAAATATACCAAAGAAAGACTGAAGTTATTCAATAAGGATAAAGCCTCAAGGAAGTTGAACGTAAACTCAGCTCCCCCGGAAAAAGGTGATACTATTTACCTGACCGTTGTAGATAAGGACAGAAATGTTGTTTCCCTTATTCAGAGTAATTATTTCGGATTTGGATCGGGTATGGTCCCGGATGGCCTCGGTTTCTGTATACAGGACAGGGGGGCTTTGTTCAGCCTTGATAAAGATCATTTTAATTCCTTTGAGCCACGAAAGAGGCCTTTTCATACTATTATTCCGGCGATGGTGACAAAGGATGGAAAACCTGTATTCTCCTTCGGAGTTATGGGTGGATCTATGCAGCCTCAGGGGCATGTCCAGGTCCTTCTCAATATCCTTGTGTTCGGGATGAATATTCAGGAGGCGGGTGATGCTGCAAGATTCAGGCATGGCGGATCTTCTCAGCCTGACTTTGGAGTCATGAATGATGGCGGAACAATATTCCTTGAATCGGGAATTATGTCCGGTGTTCTCAGAGATCTTATTTCACTCGGTCATAAGATCAGCTCTTCCAGGGGAGGGTATGGTGGTTATCAGGGAATCTGGATCGATTGGAAAAGAGGAGTTCTGATTGGTGGAAGTGAGTCGAGAAAAGATGGTGAAGCTATAGGGTATTGAGCCTGTTTACACAAGGTTTCACACCGGCATGACCGGAATGAATTACAGCAGCCTGATTATATTCCTGACCAACAGGTGCAAGGCGGGGTGTTCCACCTGTAATATAGTGGCAGTTCCCGGGAACACAGGCATGCTGCATCCTGATGACCTTGATTCGATTTTTAACAATTCTTTTCTGGCCGGATCAGCCGGGAAGTATATATTATGGACAGGGGGAGAGCCATTTGAATCATTTTCGTCTCTTGTTTATGGAATAGGCCTTGCTGACAGATCAGGTTTTCGTTCAGAAATTCTTACTGCAGGTTATTGGTATGATAAAGAAAGGTTACATCTGACAAAACTTCGGGAGGCTGGGAATTTCTCTTTAAGGATCAGTATAGATCCTGAACATCTGAAATTTACCGGAATTGATATATTGACATTGCTGATTTCGGAATGTATCGAGATCGGGATTGAAGTTAATTTCACAGTCAGGGAGATAAATGATGATCAGAATATTGTTTCTGATTTTTTTGATAATGTTAAAAGATCTTTCCCTGAGTATTATAGAAGAAAACAGAGGGATCACAGGTGGATACACCATATTCCCCATGTCCCTGTTTCGAAGGATGATCCTTATACTGATAATTCAAGTGAAAAATACAGGAATTCCGGATGCAGGATGGCCGGCAGGGATCTGGTTATCGGTTGGGACGGGAACATCTATCCCTGCTGCGGATTATTCTCACTTCCGGGATTTAAGAAGTATGCTCTGGGAAATATCAGAGGCACCGGACCTGTTGAAAACAAATATACCAATTCAAATAAATTGTTCAATTTGATCAGGGAGGCCGGCCCGGATGGATTAATTGGAAAATTCGGATCTGAAGAGATTAACTCGGAAAAATATGAATTCAGAAATCAATGCCATGCATGTATATCCCAGTTCCGGATATATGATAAACCCATTGGAAAGTTTCTGTCGGGATAGAAAAGATCAAGAAATGGTTCTTACGATTTCCAGGTTGTTGAAATCGATCCTGATATGATATTCGGAGTATTTTCCAAGATAAAAATTGTTGCCTGTCCCCTTTTGAAGAGGGAAGAGGATCTCATCTTTCTTCAGGTCGAAAATGCAATCGACTATTATATCCTCGTTGTTCATGAAATTGGCTTTTGAAATTCCGAATTTTTTTTTACCGATCGAAAATTTGATGATCTCTCCTTCGACCGTTATAGGATATCTGCCCGGAAGTAAGTTCTTATACAATATTAATCCTTAGGTTTAAATAAAATCGCTCTTAAAAAGGAAATACTTTACCTGAAAGAAAATGTCAAGCATGAGGTCGGGGGCGGCTAATGTGAGCGTGCTGGTTGACTTTAATTTCTATTATGGTAAATATTGTTAAAGATAAACGTAGCAGAGGTCGATATGAAAAAAATCATTGTTATGGTAAAGCAGGTACCCGATACGGCGAATGTCACCGGGGATTCGATGAAAGAGGATGGTACAGTTAACAGGGCGGCACTGCCTGCAATATTTAATCCGGAGGACCTGAATGCACTTGAAATGGCTCTTGAGATAAAAAGCCTGACAGGAGCAGAAGTAACAGTCATCACAATGGGTCCGCCGAAAGCTGTTGATATACTAAAATACTCTTTGTATATGGGGGCGGATAAAGTTTATTTAATATCTGATCGTAAATTTGCCGGTTCTGATACACTTGCAACGTCCTATGTCCTTTCTGAAGCCGTCAAATATCTTGGAAAATTTGACCTTTACCTTGCCGGTCGTCAGGCGATAGATGGAGATACTGCCCA
Source organism: Candidatus Aminicenantota bacterium (assembly GCA_023136725.1). Taxonomy (GTDB): domain Bacteria; phylum Acidobacteriota; class Aminicenantia; order UBA2199; family UBA2199; genus UBA647. Next base: position 2,943 of record JAGLQR010000137.1, on the reverse strand, counting down.
GGTAGGGCCTCAGGTAGCTGAAAAACTTGGACTCAACATTATCTCATATGTACAAAATCTGGTAGAGATCAGGGATGATATGATTGTTGTTGAAAAGGACAGCGATGTTCAGACCGAAGTAATAAGTGCCCGGACTCCTCTCCTTGTGACCGTTACTTCCGATGCGAATGATCCCAGATACCCGAATTCTTTTAATATGCTTAAATATTTCAGATCTGATCTTCAGACTGATATTTCAGATGAGAATAAAAACAGATATGAAAAAAACGGATGGGTAATTCCTGTTCTTACCTTCGATGACCTCGGGCTTGATCCGGATAAATGCGGACTTAACGGAAGTCCCACTAAAGTTCATAAAATAAAGAGCATTGTTCTCAAAGGTGGAGATCTTACATTGTTTGAGAATAATGAAGGTGGCGTAATGGGTTTGGTTAAAGAAATAGTAAAAGATTATTCGGGGGAGAACTAAATGAAGATCGCAATCTTTATCGAAAAAAATCCCGTTACAGGCAAACTCAGAGATGTAACAGCAGAACTCAGTGCTAAAGCCTCAGCTCTGGTTGAGCCATTTGGAGGAGAAGTGGTTGGAATGTTTGCAGGAGATGAGCTTCCGGTCAATAGTGACGATCTTTTCTCATCCGGCCTTAACAGGTTGATTGCATTCAGTGAAAAACGCCTTATGGATTCACATACAATTGCGATCAAGAATATAATCGAAAAAATGATCCTTTCCGAAGATCCGGATATAGTGCTGTTCGGAGCAACCAGCCTTGGAAGAGAAATAGCTCCGCTTATCAGTTCATCATTAAAGGCCGGCCTGACGGCTGATTGCACTCACCTTTATATTGATGATTTCAAAGATAAGGGAAAAATCTTATATCAGGTAAGGCCGGCATTCGGAGGGAACATTCTTGCAACGATCATTTCACCAGATTCCAGGCCCGTAATGTCTACTGTGAGGGAAGGCGTTATGAAGGTCCCGGAAAGCATGAATAAAAATGAGATCAGATCTGAAGATTTCGAAATGACCCTTCAGGATAACTGGTTTATGAATGATTTTTTAAAAATTCTTCCAAAAGAGAAAAAAGTGCATTTTAACAAATCAGATATCATTGTTGCAGGAGGAGCCGGTGTAGGTACAAAAGAGAATTTCAAGCTCCTCAGTGACCTGGCGGATATGCTTGGTGCGGAATTGGGCGGGAGCCGGGCGGCAGTTGACTCAGGGTATATAGATAAATCACGGCAGATAGGCCAGACGGGAGCGGTTGTCAGGCCAAAGCTCTATATTGCATTTGGGATATCAGGATCTATCCAGCACAGAGCAGGTATGGATGAATCCTCAAAGATCATTGCCGTTAATTCCGATCCGAAAGCACCGATATTCGATATTTCACATTTCGGAATAGTTGAGGATATGAAAACGGTAATACCGGTGATGATGAGGTATCTGAAGGAGGACCTGAATGGGTAATTATTTTAGTGAGAACCGTGAGTTTTTACTCAAATTCATAAATATCGATGAAGTAATTTCAGAACTCGAGAATGGATTCAATGATAATGGGCCGGAATCCCTGAATAGTGTCGAAGACGCATGGGAATGGTATGGTATGCTGCTTGATAATGCCGGGAAAATAGCATCTGATTTCATTTGGCCGAGGGCGGAATCTGTTGATAAGAGCGGAGCCAGATTTAATGATGGGGATGTTGAATGGGCGGATGGGACAAAAGAGAATATGGATGTTCTTGCGGAAGCCGGCTTAATGGGCGGGACCCTGGAAAAAAAATATGGAGGCCTGCATCTTCCGATAGTGATAAACAACGTGATCATAGAAATGATCTCTCAAGCTGATGCTTCCCTTATGAATCTTTTCGGCCTGCAGGATATCGCGGTAACTATACAGAAATTCGGAACTGAGGACCAGAAGAACAGGATCCTTCCAAAGTTTGCCTCCGGTGAGGTCAGCGGGGCAATGTCTCTTACGGAACCGGATTCAGGGAGTGATCTTCAAACTGTTAAACTCCGTGGTATTGAAAAGGACGGGAAGTGGTACCTGAATGGTGTTAAACATTTTATTACAAATGGTGGGGGCGATATTCATCTGGTTCTGGCAAGGACAGAAGAAGATCAGAATGACGGAAGGGGCCTGTCGATGATGTTGTATGAAAAGGATGAGAATCTGATAGTGAGAAGGATCGAGGAGAAGCTCGGGATCCATGGCTCCCCGACATGTGAACTCCAATACAATATGGCAGAATGTGAACTGGTAGGCAAAAGACGGTTCGGACTGATAAAATATATGATGAGCCTCCTGAATGGTGCAAGGCTCGCCACATCTGCTCAGGCTCTGGGTATTGCTCAGGCTGCTTTTGAAGAGGCCGTGAAATATTCCAATGAGAGGATCCAGTTCGGAAAGAAAATTGTTAATTTCCCGGCGGTTTATCAGATGCTGAACAGGATGGAAGTTGAGATCGAGACCTCCAGGTTGTTACTATATAATGCAGCACTAGCCGTGGATGAGCATGAGATGTATGAAAAGAGAGCTGCAAGAGGGGAAATTGCAAGGCCCGAGCTTAAAAAAGCAGCAACTTTATCTAATTTTCTTACCCCACTCGGTAAATTTGTTTGTACTGAACTTTCAAACAGTATCGCTTATGATTCGCTTCAGATCCATGGTGGTGTCGGTTATATAAAGGACTTCCCTATTGAAAGATTATATCGTGATGCAAGGATCACAAATATTTATGAAGGAACTACTCAATTGCAGGTTGTGGCTGCAATAGGTGCCGTTACTTCCGGATTCTTTTTTGATTTAATGAGTGATACCCTTGATATCAATATTTCCTCATTGAACGATGAGAAGGAGCAGATCCTCGGTTTTGTTAATGAAATGGAGGATATAACCGGCAGAGTTAAAGAACTTGACTCAAAGGAATTTCTTGATT
>JAGLQR010000136.1 GCA_023136725.1 Candidatus Aminicenantota bacterium | reverse complement strand
AGATTTTTTTTACATAATGGAGGAAGTGCTGGAATTCTATCATCCTACCTTCCGGATCTTTCGCGAAGAAATGGTAGATCTTATATTTTAAATTTTCAACAGGTTTATCCAGGGCACTTTCTTTAAATTTTTTATATTTCAGGTCAACCTCTTCTTTTGTATCATAAAAGAAAGTTATGAGGGCATCCATATCGGCTTTATCACTCTGACAGAATCCGAACAGCAAATTACCGGCTTTCAGAATTACGCACCCGCCCTGCTCAAGCCAGATATCACAACCGACTTCCTCTGTATAAAAAACCTTGAGTTCATCCATCATTTGAGTCTTGAAAAATATTATCCCCTTCACATTTTTGTCACTGGGCATTAGTACTCCTCCAGAAATAAAAGAAATTAATAGAAACAAAATAATAAAATTTCCGGTGATTTCAAATTTCATAGAATAATATTAAAAAAACTTTGTTTTAATATCAATGACAAGCATGGTAAAAAAAATAAAGATTAAAGAAACTCTCCCGGAAATTATATTTCTGAAAGAACAACATCAGAGTTGATTTTTCTACAATAAAACATAAATTAGTAAATGGGTATCGAAGAAAAAAGGGGGAAATATGAAAAGTATGAAGAATTTTTATCTGGTGATGTGTTTTCTTGGAGTTGTACTTCCTTATTACCAACTGATAGCATGGATAACCGAAAATGGCTTTGATCTCAACGGGATGGCAAATGAGCTATTTCAAAGCCGGATAGCCATGTTCGGATGGGCCGATTTGACACTATCAGCTATCGTCCTTGTTGCATTTATCCTTTATGACAGGATAAGGGCGGGTGTCAGATACTTTTATATCCCTCTCCTTGCTACTTTATTTATCGGCTTATCGTTAGGATTACCCCTCTATCTTTATATGAGAGAAAGCGAAGCATAGGGAAAAACCCTCTCAAAAGGGTGCAGACACCTTTCTTTTCTTTATATAAAACAATTTAAGATATAGAAAGAATAAGAAAAAAGGTACTATTAGAAACTAATTAAATACTTCTATCGTCTATTAAGGAAAAGAGAGGAGGATGCGTATGATTAAAAAAGTTTTTCTCTATCCATTCCTATTATTGTTATTTTCCTGTTTTTTAAGTTCGGCAATAGTAATAAAGAATTCAAAAAAAACCTCCGGAGAGTCTGACAAGAAACCGGGAAGGACTTTAAAACTTGTCGAAGTAAAAAGGATAACTGATTATGAAGATGATTTTGTTTTTAAGCGGCCACGGAGAATTAAAATAGCACCAGATGGATCAGTCTTTGTTGCAGGCAGAGATCAACTCCTCAAATTTACACAGAAAGGACATTATGTTAAAAACTTCCTGAAAAAGGGTGAGGGGCCTGGAGAGGTGAAATACTTTTCAAATTTTGTACTCACCAAAGACTCAGTGATCATAGGGGCATTTTTGCCAGTAAAGATTATCACCCTTTCTTATGGCGGTGTGCTTAAGAATGAATTTACTGTACATGGCCTGAAGCCGTTTACTTCCCTGCTTGAAGGATGGAACGATAAACTTTATTTTGTTTCAGGAAATCCTGATATCTCCAAATCAAAGGATGGAGTGAATATCCGGAAGAATGAAATGCTTTATGTTGAAAAGGACAGAACTGCAACAAATATGAAACTCCCCTTTGATACTAAAGATCTGATGATTAAAAAAACTTCAAAAAATGGAATTATGATCAATATGGATGAATTAACAAATCTTCTGACAGCATTTGATAATAATGGTTTTTTATATGTATCTCATACAGAGAGGTACCTGATTTATCAGGTGGATCTTGCTACTGGAAAAATTAATGAAAAGTTCAATAGAGCTTATGAACCTGTAAAATACATTGAAAAAATATATACCAAAAAAGAAGATATAGTACTTTATTCTCTTCATAAAAGGAAAACCTTTAATGATATAAACAGAATATTTGTTTATAAAGGAAATTTGCTGATATTTACTTCAACTATGAATAAAGATAAAGCTACTCTTGTAGACGTATTCAACAATAAAGGCAAATATATCGACAACTTCTATATAAAAATTCCCGGAGTAGAAAGGCCGGATGATCTGGAGCGTAAGCCGATACTTTTCCATAACGGTTTCCTATGGACAGTTGATGTTGACGAGGATGATGCACCATATGTTCTGAAGTATAAAATAGATATGATGTAAAAAATCATGTAAGAATCCGGATTCAGACTTCAGGTCAGCAAAGAGAAAGTACATTCGCTTAAAAAAAAAGGCCCGGACACTGCCGGGCCTTGTCATATATTACTTTAATTCAGTATCAATTCTGCAAAAAAAGACTACTATTGTTTTCTCTCCTTTTTACCTTTTATTTTTAAATTACCCATCTTACTTTTGACAACTCCTTCTATTGTTTCTCCCTTGATATCAGCATCACATTTCATTTCAATCACCTGACCACCCATTTTAGTCATATCGAGAACAGCTTTGAACATCAGTTTATTTCCATCGTAGAATATATTTGATAATTCCGCATTTCCGAACTGCATTGACATTTTCCCTGTAACACTTTCACCTTTTTTCATGAAAGTAAGGTTAAATGAGAAACCTCTGTCAGATTCGATCAGCCAGTTTCCAAGAAGGTTCTTAACCTGCTCCGGAGATGCTGTTATCCCGGCCTTTCCTCCTGATTCTTCTTTCTTATCGATCTCTTCTGCATCGAGCACCCATATCCCTCTTCCATGAGTAGCGATGATGATCATATTATCTCTCGGATGATAGGCAAGGTCATGGACGTATGCAAAAGGCATATCCCCCAGGACTTCCCATTTCTTACCACCGTCATTACTTATGTACACACCTGCATCAGTCCCCAGATATAGTCTCTTTCTATTCTCTGGATCTTCTCTTATAACATTTACAGGCCCTACCGGAATATTACCGGAAATATCTGTCCATGTCCTTCCGAAGTTTTCAGACTTCCATATATAAACCTGAAAATCATCATCCCTTCTTCCTGTCTGGGTCATATAAACAGTAGCAAGATCGAATTTAGAGGCAACCAGTCTGGATACCCATCTTACCGGCACCTTCCCGCTTCTGATCATTTTCCAGTTCTTTCCGCCGTTCATTGTCCTCCAGATCCTGCCGTCATCAGTCCCGGCATAGATAAGTCCGAATCTTTTCGGAGATTCATCCAGAGCGGTTATTGTCTGATAATTTATATCTCCGATCTTTTTCGGGTTGTTATATGAAAGGTCGTGACTGATCTTCTCCCATGTGTTACCCCTATCTCTGGACATCATTACATATTGCATGCCATGATAAATGATATCCGGATTATGAGTAGAAATGATGGTAGGTGCAACCCATTGCCCCCTTAATCTTTTCTCACCCGGCAATTTTTCAGGAAGAAGCATTTTTTCTTCATCCTGCTCCTTCTCAAGCCTTGCCAGAGCACCGTAAAATACACTTGCATAAACAGTATTGTCCCTTGAATCTACAGCATGGGAGCTCCCTTCTGCACCCACAGTATGTTCAAACATTACAGGCTGTATATATTTCCGGCTTCTTGATATATCAACAGGGCCAAAAAAGCTATGATGATCCTGTATAGAACCGTACACATTGAAAGGTGTCTGCATATCAAATGCAATATTATAGAATTGGGCAAGCGGTAGTTCTTTTAGAGGTATCTTCCAATTCTTTCCCCTGTCATATGTAATTGAAAGTCCACCATCCTGCACATTAAGAATATAATCGGAATTGTTCGGATCGATCCAGAGCCCGTGATGATCAAGATGCATCCCTCTCAATACTCTGAAAGTCTTTCCCCCATCATCTGAAACATTCAGAAAAAGCCCCATTGTATAAATTCTGTTCTCATTCAGAGGGTCAACCCGGATCTGACCGAAAACCCATCCGTAAGTAGCAGAATGACGCTCCATATATTTTTTCATTTTCCCGGTCTTGCCACTGACCAGTTCCCAATTTTCTCCTCCATCATTTGTCCTGTAAACTGTTGCACCCATTATGACATCTTTCATCGGCCTTCCGTAAGAGTCAGTCTGCCCGGGCTCAGCTTTTTTTGCAATTCCATAATTGTCGACATAAGCATACAGAACATCAGGATTCGATGCCGCAATATCTATTCCGGTCCTTCCAATCTCATGAGGAGCCGGGAGTCCGTTATTTTTCTTTGCCCAGGTTTTTCCTCCATCTGTGGATTTCCAGACACCATTATTTTGATGATTTTTATAAGTCCTCGGGTCATTCCATTTCAGCCTTTTCCTCTCCCATGTTGTACAATAAACGGTATCAGGGTTTTTAGGGTCCAGAACCAGATCGTTAACCCCGGTATCATTATTAATAAATAAAATCTTACTCCAGGTCTCTCCACCATCCGTTGTCTTATAAAGCCCCCTGTCAGAATTTGATGTCCATTCATGTCCTGTAGCTGCAACATAAACAATATCGCTGTTTTCCGGATGGACACGGATACGTGGAATTGTATTAGTATTCTCAAGGCCCATATTTTTCCATGTCTTACCACCATCGGTTGTTTTGAAAATCCCGCAACCGGCATTGGAACTCCTGAAAATATTCGCCTCTCCTGTACCGACCCATACAACATCAGGATTCTTCGGATCAATCTCTATATCCCCGATAGATGCAGTAGGCATATCATCAAAAACAGGTTCAAATGTTGTCCCCTCATTTGTTGATTTCCATACTCCGCCTGTTGCGGCTCCAACCCATATCGTATACTGCTTTCCTCTGGGTGATATAGCTTCAACATCTGTGCATCTGCCGCTTATATTAGTGGGCCCGATGTATTGCCATTTTATTCTCGTATATTGAGATGCTGATTTAAGAGCAGTATGCTTTTTGAACATATCCACTCTCACCTTTGCATTCAATACAGGATCTTTTGTTTTTGAATCTGCAGAAAAAATAAATGTAAAAGATAATAGAACAATTAAAACAACCATTAATTTTAGTTTTGATCTCATTTTGCCTCCTTGCATTATGAATCTGAGATTTTTATTAAATAATATTTAATCACTTTTTATGCAGTAGAAACTGCATTTCGCCCGGAAAACTTTTTTCGAAAACTTACTCTCTTATAATACAGAAAGTAGTTTTTTTTTCAATCCGAAATTTCAATATTTTTAAATAATTTTGACGCCCCGGCCCCGCAGCTGATTATTGTCCTCATTGCAGTTTCGACAGTAACATCCAGTTTGATCACATCCTCTTTTTTCAAATGGCAGAGAAGACCGGTGGTCGGATTTAGAGCAGAAGGGAAGAATACTGTCATCCTCCCGTCCATGTGTTCATCTGCAACAAAACCAGTCATCAGGGTATCATTACCAAAAACCCTCCCAAGAACAACACAAGAAAAGGGCCTCTTGTCCTGACCTATCAGTTGCTTCAGTGTTTCCTTAAAGAGTGAATATCCGGGGGCTACTTTTAGAATATGTTTTTC
>JAGLQR010000135.1 GCA_023136725.1 Candidatus Aminicenantota bacterium | reverse complement strand
CGTTTTACCGGTGGAGAGCCTCTGCTTAGAAAAGATTTTTCAGAGCTGTATTTATTTACCAGGAAGCTGGGGATAAAAGTAATAATATTTACCAATGCCAGAAAAATTACAACAGAGTTAGCAAAAATGTTGTCAGAGATCCCTCCCCTTGAAAAAATAGAGGTTAGTGTTTACGGGATGAGCAGGGAGTCATATGAAAAAATTTCACGTGTCCCGGGTTCTTATGAAGAGTTCCATTCAGGCATAGATTTACTTTTGAAGTTTAATATTCCTTTTGTTGTAAAGGGAATTCTTCTTTCTGATAACATATCGGAAAAAGAAGAGTTCGAGTCCTGGGCATCTACACTTCCGTGGATGGATCAGCCTCCATCTTATTCTTCTAACTTCGAACTGAGAGAAAGGAGGGATTCAAATTCAAAGAATAGAATGATTGATTCCCTTAGAAATGAACCTGATGATCCTGTTGGAGTATACTCTGAAAACAAAGAATTAACTAAATCAAAAATTGATTTTATGACTAAATTCATCGGCCCTCCGGGACCGGAATTGTTTTCCTGTGGAGCAGGACAATCCGGTAGTGTCGATGCTTACGGATTTATTCATCCCTGCCTGACCCTTAAAGCAGATGAGTATTCATATGATCTTAAAACAGGAACAATAAAAGAGGCTGTTTTTGAGTTTTTCCCGGGAAAGCTGAATGTAAAAGCTACAAACCCGGAATATCTGAAAAAGTGCAGTAAATGCTTTTTAAAAGGGTTATGCCTGCAATGCCCCTCCCGTGCATGGAGTGAGAACGGTACATTTGATTCACCTGTAGAATATTTGTGTAAAGTTGCTCACAAGGAGGCACAGGACCTCGGATTATTGAAAGGAGATGAGAAAGGCTGGGAGGTGACAGATTGGAAGGAAAGGATTAAAAAACTGGAGGACAAAGTCGATGACAGAGATAGATAAAAATTTAAAATACCGTTTGACAGAAAATGTGGTATCAAGAGAAATTGAAGGGGAGATCATAATAGTTCCTCTTACTGCAGGAATTGGTGATGCAGAAGATGACCTTTTTTCCCTCAATGAAACAGGCAAAGCAGTCTGGGGCTATCTTGACGGAACAAATAGTGTTCAGGAAATAATTGATCTGCTGGAAAAGAAATATGAGAGTGATAAAAACGGAATAACAGATGATGTGACCGGTTTTCTCAGCGAATTGTTATCTAGACAGATCATAGAGGCAGTTTGACAGGATAAAACTGATGGAAATTATTCCCGAATCGGCTGAACTTTCTTTATCAGGTGAGAATTTATTGAAACTGATGAAGGATGTTCATATGAAAGGGGGATCTCTCAGATTTACTGCAAAAGGATACAGCATGACCCCTTCTATAAGACACAATGACGTCATAACTATATCTCCTTTGCCTGACAGAAATCTGAGAAGTGGAGATATAGTCCTTTTTAAAAAAGATGAAAATTCACAAATAGTAGTTCATCGTATAATAAAAAAGAGGAGCGGTAACTATCTTATGAGAGGAGATAATTCTGATGAATCTGATGGATGGGTAACCGGAAATATGATATATGGGGTAGTCACAGGAATAGAAAGGAACGGGAGGACTAGATTTTGTGCAGGTAGTTCAGATGATTCTTTTTCCCGGTCGATTCTATTGAAATTTTATTATGTTGCAATAAATTTAAGAAGAAAAATTGTAAAATTTATTATGTTGTTCAGAAAAAAAAGGACTTAAATGGGATCAGAATATTCAGACGTATCGGATCTTAAGAATTTCCCCTTATGGGAAAAATTAAATAAAAAAAGGATACTGGCTTCATTCGATCTGGAGATCACTTCCAGATGCTCAAATAATTGCCGTCATTGTTATATAAATCTGCCTGCCGGTGATAAAGATGCCAAGTCCGGAGAATTGTCCCTGAAAGAACTGGAACGTATTGCGGATCAGGCTATTGAGCTTGGCGCACTTTGGTGCCTTATTTCCGGGGGTGAACCTTTATTAAGAGAAGATTTTTCAGATATTTATATGATGCTTAAAAAAAAAGGTCTTCTTGTATCGGTTTTTACTTCTGCCTGCCTCATCAATGAATCCCATATAGAATTATTCAGGAAATATCCTCCAAGAGAAATTGAGGTAACTGTTTACGGGGTTACTGAAGAGACATATGAAAAAGTCAGCAGAGTTCCGGGTTCATATGGGAAGTTCATGAAGGGGCTGAACCTCCTTCTGGATAATAGAGTTAAGGTACGCCTCAAAACAATGGCCTTAAGGTCAAATCTTGATGAATTTAAAGAGATTGAAACTTTTTGCAGGGAGAGGACAAAAGATTATTACAAGTTCGATCCCATGCTCCATTTAAGATATGACAGGGACCCGGTCAGGAATGAGGAAATAAAAAGTGAAAGGCTGACACCCAAAGAGATAGTTAAACTTGAACAGGATGATCCGGAGAGGTCTTCCGGTCTCAAAGAGAATTGTGGTGAATTTATTTTTGAAGGTGATGGGCATCATAATTGTGATCACCTTTTCCATTGCGGTGCAGGTCTAAGTAGTTTTACTGTAAGTCCCGAGGGAATCTTCCGCTTGTGTTCATCACTCTGGCACCCTGACTTTATATATGACCTAAGGGAAGGTTCGTTGAAAGAAGCCTGGGAAGAGTTTGTTCCGAAAGTTCTGAATGCAACTTCGGATAATCCTGAATTTCATTCAAAATGTCATTCCTGTAATATTGTTAATCTCTGCCTCTGGTGTCCCGCTCATGCATATCTTGAGACGGGAGTTTCCGATAAGTGGGTTGACAATTTCTGCAAAGTTGCACATGCTAGGGAAGCAGCACTAAAAAAGTGACAAATATGGATAGCAAAAACTTTTTCAAAGAGAGGAGAAACCAAAAGAGATTTAAACAAAAATCAATAATTAAAATCAACGGGAAAGAAGCATTTTTATCAGAAATTTCCGAGAATGGCTTGAGGGTGGCTGTTCTTATTGTTCCTGATAAAGAAATTTTTTCTGTTGAATTAAGTATAGCGGGAAAAATTTTTGACCTTTCAGGTAAGCTGGTCTGGAAAGGTAATAGTAAAAGTTATACAGGGTTATATGATATAGGTATCAGTATTGAAGTTCCTCCAAAAAGATATGTGAAATTTATCAGTTCTCTTGATGAGGAATCTTAATATCTTAATATAGCAGCGATATCTCCCGCTTCTTTCAGTTCATCAATATTTTCGGCGAATTCAATTTCACCACCGGAGAGTTTAAGTAGTTCTGTTATCTCATTGACAAGATCTATCGCAAATACGGATGAGGATCCGCACTCGGGGCATTTATCTGTTTCACTATCTGACAGTTCTTCACAATTCCTGCACCTGACTCCTTTAAGGTCCGCATTCTTATTCACAATGACACTATCGACCCTTCCTCTTTTTGCAAAATAGAGGACATCATAAGTTCCCGTCACTCCCAATTCTCCCTTAAGGTAGCGGCTCTTTGTCCTGTTCCAGAGTTCTTTCTCTGTTCTCCTCTCTTCTTCCCAAAGGAGGCTGAATATCTCTTCATTCAAAGACTTCTCACTTCTCTTCAGATCAAGAGCTTTTTCACCCACTACGAGTTTTTTCAAATCATCAGGCAGCACATTTCCCAATTCCCTTATCGTTTCTTTTGATCCGACAATTACTATCCGGCGGAAGTCTATCCCTTTTGTCAGATCCCGAATCTTTTCTACTATGTCTTTGGCATAAACTGAAAACTCTTTATCCCTTCTCCGCTCATATCTCTGTTGTGACCATCCACCGACTTTTACATGGTTCTTAATATTTCCTGTAATGTCGTCTTCATTTATTGTCTTCTGACATGAAACTATATAAATCTTAGTCTTCTCATTGGAAGCTGCAATCACAAGATAATTTTCGTATTCATCTTCAAGTTGAGCTAAAGGAAGAATATAGGGTGATGAATCTATACGGACCAGATTCTCAACAGGCATTTCGAGGGCTATTCTTTTATAATAATCCAGTGCCCAACAGCAGAAAATCGCATGGCTCCCCTTTTTTACAGGATTTTTTTCAATGTCATCCATGATCATCCTGTAATTTTCAGAGAAGTATTCAAAATCATCTGTCCCTTTTTTTAAAACTTTCTTTTTTATATTCAATGCTTTCTCTACATCTTCTTTTGCACTTTTTTCAGATATGTATATTGTAAGGAAAGCCCGTTCTGCTGATGAGACTGAGGCTAGTTTTCTCAGATCAATTTTTTTCATATTTTCTCCTTTGTATTAAAATGGTTGAAAAGCATAAGAAATTCCCGGCAGTCTGTTTCATGGGGAAATTTTCATTTTCCTGTTTTATCATACAATTCCAGTGTCTGCTTTGCAGCTTTCTCCCAGCTGAATTTTTTACCGGTTTCTATTGCTTCCCTCTTTTTTTTATCACGTAGTTTGTTATCAGAAACAATAAGGATCAATGCTTTTGCGAGGCTTTCAGGATCATCCTTCTCAAAATAAAGAGGATATTCTTTGAATATTTCCCTGAACACCTCTATGTCAGATACGATAGACGGTATGCCGGAGAATGCTGCTTCAAGAACAGGTAATCCGAATCCCTCATAATGGGAGGGGAATACCAGAGAATCGGCATGAGCATAAAGATATTTTAGTTCTTCTCTCGGAAGATAGCCTGTTATAGTAATATTATCTTCAAGTTTTAATACCGATATAAGTCTTCTGATCTCAGAGGCTTGTGACCCCTCTTTCCCTGCCAGGATAAGCTTTATTCCCTCTATATCCTTTAAAGCAAGGGAGAATCCCCTTATGAGTACCGCCAGGTTTTTCCTTGGTTCAATAGTCCCGGTAAAGAGAAAGTATTTTTCCGGAACTTCAAATGCCGGTTTTTTTTCTGCTACTTCATTGATATCCGATCCGTGGTATATTACGGATGTTTTTTCATAGGCGTTTTTTCCGAAAATTTCCTTTATCCTTGATCTTGTAAATTCAGAAACGGCAATAATCGCATCCGCCTTCTTTATTGATCTGCTGATCTTTTTTGAAAAGTATCTGGCAGCTTCAGGCATTGCCAGATCAGGGGAGTCCAGAAAAGAGAGGTCGTGAATTGTAATTATTTTTTTCTTTCCGCCCGGAATGTATAGAGGATTCGGTGAATGGGTTATATCAAGCCGATGCCCGAAGAACATTCCCATGGGAGGAAAAGAGAACCTGAACCAGAAGAAATTCAGAACAGATACCGGTATCCGGAGATTCCTGAATCTCCGGTTTTTAAAATCGGGAAGTAATTCCTCCGGGAATTTCTCTTTAAAAGAAGATGAAAATAAATAAAAAATATTGTCCCGGTCTATCTTTGCCATTGCATGAAGAAGATTTTTAAAATAGACTCCAACTCCCGTCTCACCGGAGAGGAAAGGCCTGATATCAAATCCTATCTTCATATCCGAAAATATAGCAGATATCGGCTCAAGTTGAAAGTGCGTGATCTACTGCGGCTCTTGCATGGATCGTGGTTGTGTCAAAAAGGGGGATAT
>JAGLQR010000134.1 GCA_023136725.1 Candidatus Aminicenantota bacterium | reverse complement strand
AAACATTAAGTAAGTAAAGGTCAGAAATCATTAATTTCAAACAATTCCAAAAATTCTTAGTCATTATATGGTTCTACCTCTATTTGCAAAAATTTTACCGGAGGTAAAAAATGGCAAAAGGAAAAGTAAAGTGGTTTAATGCGTCAAAGGGTTATGGTTTCATCGAAATGGAAGATGGTAATGACATTTTTGTTCATTATGCTGAAATTCAGACAGATGGTTTTAAGACTCTCGATGAAGGCCAGGAAGTTGAGTTTGAAGTTCGCCAGGGTGACAAAGGCGATTACGCTGCAAACGTAACAAAAGCTTAGTTCTAAAATACATTTCCCGGCCCTAACCGGCCGGGAATGGTACTAGTTCCACACTTTTTTGTTAAGTACTTTCAATTCCCCCATTTTACATTCGGGGCATTTACACTTTGTAATACTTTCTTTGTAATGTCTAAGTCTGGTTCCACATTTTGAGCAATTATTTATTATTCTGAAAAGTATATTCTTTTCGGTAAAATAAATATTTTTTCCTGTATCGAACATCCATTTTTCCGGTACACTGATCCGTATATATAGCTGGCTTTCAAGGTTTCCACACTTTCTGCATTTATAGATCCTCTCTTCTGAGAATGGATTCTTTTCATATCTTGGGTTTTTTATCCTGTTTTTACTTTTCAAATCATATTTTTTCAATATCTTCTTTATCTCTCTTTTTTGTTCAACATTATATTTCTTCAATATATTTTCAAATGAAGTAAAATCCGATGCAGTCCCCTCTTTTAAGTGAAAATTATATGCGCATATGCTGCACCCAACCTCATAATTTATCCCCACAAATATCTATTTAGTATAATATTTGAAATATTTCCACATTTAAATTATTTTAAATTGAAATTATTACAAAAATATCAGAAAATTAAAAAATACAGGAGGAGTAAATGCGTTGGAGAGGCAGAGAAAGAAGCGATAATGTTGAAGACAGAAGAATGAGTGCTGGAAGGAAAATGAGTCTTGGCGGAGGGCTGGGCGGAATTATAATAGCGATTATTTTTATAATACTCGGGGGAAATCCCAAGCAGGTTCTTCAACTACTCGATCCGGGAAATAGTATTGTTCAGACACAACCAGGCCAGAAAACAACACAGGATGATGAATTAACTCAATTTATCTCTGTAGTTCTCCAGGACACAGAGGATGTGTGGAATAAGATATTTAAAGATTCTGGAAGAACTTACAGAGAGCCAAAACTCGTCCTTTTCAGGCAATCTGTCAGGTCGGCATGCGGATTTTCAAGTGCAGCAACAGGCCCTTTTTATTGTCCTGCAGATGAAAAGGTGTACATAGATCTTGATTTCCTTGAGCAGATGTTAAGACGATTCCGTTCATCAGGTGACTTTGCAATGGCATATATCCTGGCACATGAAGTTGGCCATCATGTTCAGAAACTTCTCGGTATTATGGATAAAGTAGATTCCCAGCGAGGGCGTGTGAGTCAGAGAAAGCTTAATGAACTTACGGTCAGACTTGAACTTCAGGCAGATTTCCTTGCTGGAATATGGGTTCATCATGCTCAAAAAATGAAAAATATCCTCGAAGAGGGTGATGTTGAAGAAGCATTAAGGGCAGTTAATGCTGTTGGAGATGACAGGATACAAATGAAACAGCAGGGATATGTTGTACCGGACTCTTTTACTCACGGGACATCAGCTCAAAGGCTGAAATGGTTCAGAAAAGGTATGAAAACAGGCGATCCCAACCTGGGCGATACATTCTCAACAAACAACCTTTAGGGATGCGCAAAGGATATCTCTAAAAGCCCCCTGCCCCAATAAAGAGTGAAGAGAAGAATTTTAATTTTACAAATAATATAAAGCTTAACAGGAGGAATCATGTTTTGTAAAAGTTGTGGATATGAGATTGAGGACGATTCAAAATATTGCAGGAAATGTGGAAACAAAGTAAATGAAGATATTTCAACCGGAAGCAGTGTGGTACGGTCTCAGGTTGATAAAAAGATCATTATGGTCGTGGCAATTGCAGCAGCTTTGATAATTGCCGCTATTGCATTTTACTTCCTTACCAGCATAGAAGAATCACCCGACTCCAAAGTCAACAATAGTTCATTCTACGAAAAGATTGTATAGATCAATCCTGTATCCTTAATAACTCCATCTGTTCTCTAGATTTCAAATTTATTTTAATTTTTTTGAAACATTGTACTATGTTCCTTCGTATACTATATATTACATAGTATTATGAGGTGAAAATGGAAAATAAGATCAAGCAGTTAAGGAAAGGGGTTTTCGAACTTGTTATTCTCCAGGTACTTAAGAAAGATAAGTATTATGGATACTCCCTTATTAAAGCAATCACTGATAATTGCAGCTTTGATATTAATGAGGGGACCATCTATCCTATCCTGTCAAGGCTTGCAAAGGAAGAGTTGATCAGTTCACAATGGGTGGAATCTTCAAAAGGACCGCCAAGAAAATATTATATGATCACTCACCAAGGGAATGAAATACTTAAGGGATTGGGAAAAGAGTTCAAGGATCTTACAGCTCTTGTTTCCAAGACCAAAACAATGAAAAAAAAAGGAGGTAGGAAATCTATCTCTGAAAAAAAGAAAATATATCCAGCCAGGGAGGTAAAAAATGGGGAATAAATATCCTGAAAGTGTAGAGAAGATCGTTAATGATTACCTGACAAGAGTCAGATCACATATGAAAGGTGTGCCGGAAATTGATCGGGATGATTTTACAAAAGAGATAGACTCACATATTTATGAATCCTTTATGGAAGAGAAGAATGGGGATGAGATCGGGAAAATTCTAAATGTTTTAAAAAAGTTCGGAGAACCAGCAGAAGTATTTTCTAAAAGCGCTCCAAAAACGATGTATAAGATCGGCAAGGAGAAGAACATTCCTCTATATATTCTGATAGGTGCTCTTATCGCTATTTTCGGCCTTCCTCTGGGATTTGGAGGTCTCGGTGTCATTCTTGGAATTCTTGGAGTTCTACTTGGAATTGTAATTGCTTATTATGCAGTGGCAGTCAGTTTTACATTAGGCGGATTGGCAGGAATATTTATCAGTATAATACATATAGTTGATCCTGAATTTTTTACAAATCTATCAGGTGAAGCTGATATGATCAGGATTGGGTTCCTGGAATTTTCCAACCCCACTCTTGAAGGAGCCCTGGGGATCTTTATTTCGTTCGTATTGACCGCTTTGGGTATATTTCTCCTCTATATGAGCAAATATATTTTCAGAGGCCTGAAGACGATATTTGAATTGTTTTCAAAAAAACTTAAAGAGATCTTAAAAAGAAACAAAAAGAAATCCGATTAATCAAATTTAATCTTTTAAATAAGGGCGGGTCTTTCCGCCCTTAATTTCCTTATGTTCTGATCACCTGTTCTTATAAATAACAGACAGGATTGTAACGGTTCCGCATGCAAGTAAACTTGCTGCCATCCCAGTAAGAAGATACATATCATTCTGGAAATAGCCATGCAGAATCCCAGTGATCTGCAGAACGGAAAACCCTGCAAAAGTAACAGTAGAAACCCCTTTTGCACTTTTATTTTTTACGATCTTTACAGCCTGAATTACAAAAAGCCCTGCATTTGCCATTAAGCCCATTCCGAATATAACTGCAATTATATCTTTCATATTTTTTTCCTTTTACAATTTTTTAATTATTGATCTTCTGATAATATCTTAACATAAACCTTTCTTGATCTTGGCCCGTCGAATTCACAAAAGAATATACCCTGCCATGTTCCGAGTATTAATCTGCCATTATCCAGGATGAAGGACTGGGATGGAGATATTAAAGAGGACATTATATGGGAAGAAGAATTCCCCTCCATATGCCTGAAGTATGATTTGTCAGGAACCATTTCTGAAAAGAATTTGATCATATCCGATTTTACGGAAGGATCAGCATTCTCATTTATTGTTATTCCTGCAGTCGTATGTGGAGTATAAACAAGGACAATACCATTTTGAATACCTGCTTCTTCAACACAATTATTGACAAGCCCGGATATATCCTTTAACTCCATTGATGCCCCTGTGCTGATCTCCAGGGTTTTAAGATATGATCTATTCAATTTCCAATTCTCCGAAAACCTCTGCCTGAAACACCTCGATGTCAACTCCCTTCTTCCATTCATCATCTGAAAGGCCGGCTTTCATACATCCATATGAGATATATTGATCAAGATCCCATTCCTGTTCAACCGGAACCTGAGGAAGCAGAAGGCCTCTGTATCCATGTTTTGAAATAATAATTCCGTCAACCCCTACCCTGACATCTTCAGGTCTCTCAACTTTTTCCGGTATTGACAAAACTGAGATCTCAATATCTATTTCTTTCAATTCATCAATTTCAAGGGGAGGAAATCTCGGATCTTCAAAAGCGGATGATACAGCATTGTCAACGACAGCATTGAACAGCGGGCTTACAGGTAGAGGATAGCCGATACATCCTCTCAAATTTCCTTTTTTATGCAGTGTAACGAAAACACCCCTTTTCGCCTTGAATTTCTCAGGCACATCATTAAATAGGGGTTTATTTCCATTTTTCAGATAATGCTCGATTGTCTTCCTTGCAATTCCGAGCAATTCTTTTCTATCTTCTACACTGAATTCATTGCTCATTTTAATTATTATCGAATGATCCTTCCTTAACAATAATTTTTCTCTTTAATTCTGAATCGGAATATGATATCAAATATTTATTCCTGCTTAATACCAGGATCAAGTTTTCAAGTAAGTATTCCTCCGGTAATTCGAGCTCTTCAGTAATAAAGGCTCGTCCGAATGATGAGCCCAACAGATCATAAATCTTGATCAGATCTTTTTTACCCGAATCTTCACACAAATTTCCGTGAATGAGATCTGTAATGAAAATATACCTGCCGATCCTATCTGTTTTCAAAAAACCCGACCCTGAATTTTCAGACAGGGCCAGGAATTTTAATTTTGCTAACGAACCGTTTGCAAATATTACTTTCATTAAATTATTTTATTACGAATTTTCCGTCACCCGTTCAAGCTTCTTTAAAATCAGGAACATAAACGCTGCAGACATTAGGGATGTAACTACCAGAAGAGTATAGGTCTGCCAGAGTTCCAGTGCCGCATAAGGCTTTGCAACCTGTCCGGAAAGCATATTCCCTATCGCAGTAGCAGCAAGCCATCCACCCTGCATCATACCCCTGAATTTCGGAGGTGAAACTTTTGCAACAAATGCAAGTCCCATAGGACTGATGAACAATTCAGATACAGTAAGGGTGAAATACATCCCTATCAACCAGTATGGAGCAACAAGGAAAGGTGAGGTCCCCCCAATTCCCGCAAGAGCTTTCGGGCTGATCAATCCGAGTGAAGCAAGTATCATAATTATCCAACCTGCAGCCAGAAGCAGCATACCGATGCCGATCTTCTTCGGAGATGATGGTTCTTTGCCTCTTTTGTTAAGCCAGGCAAAAAAGGCAACTATCACAGGGGTAAGAAACACCACAAAGATCGGATTAAATGATTGGAACAACTCGGGAGATATAGGATTTGAGTCACCGAATGTTCCAT